>NZ_JBBMXH010000012.1:0-74781 GCF_037996725.1 Xenorhabdus entomophaga | reverse complement strand
ATCAGCGATATGGAATTGAGGCTGAATATGACACCAAGAAAGATTTTAAATGGGCTGACGCCAATGGAAGCCTATACCGGTCGCATGTTGCACTTATTGCGTTAATCCAGCGGTAGGTATGCAGTAAACCAAGGTAGTAGAACAGATACTGAATGATGAAACTGATGCAGTTGATTTTGTTGGTGATTTGGCAGCAGATATAGCAAAAGACTTATTTGCTTAATTACCAACCAAAGAAAAAGTGACGGTATTAGCCGCACCCTTAGCAGCTTTATCTGTTGGCTGGTTTGTCATTGCTGTTATTACCATTGGTTAACCACAAAGAGGAACGCTTATCGTTCATAACATAATTCTTTGCACCCCATTGGATGCCACATCACAAATTCCATGAAAAATCACTATCAAAAACATTATCTTTTTGACACAACCTCCATATTTTCTTCATTATTGACTAATTCTCGCTGGTTACACTAATAATATATTCTGCATCTATTTGGCGTAAGATGCGGCACGATTGATTATCGCCACAACATTGAGAGAATGTCGAGCAAATGAATAACAAAAGTCGTTCCTACTTTTTCCGACTCGCTGCGGCTATAGCCGTGCTCGTCGCGGTGGTTTTCTTTGCGTGGAAATACGTTAACACGCCTTCAACATCAGATCAGAATCAGGGTCCAAAATCAGAACAAAATGAAATCAAGCAAGCTCGATCGCCTGTGCAAGTAGCAACGGCTGAAATAAAATCTGTCCCCCACTATTTAAGAGGATTAGGAACGGTTCAGGCTGCAAATACCGTGACGGTCACCAGCCAAGTGGAAGGCCAGTTAATAAACCTGCATTTCAATGAAGGCCAATATGTCAAAAAAGGGGACTTGCTGGCTGAAATTGATCCGCGTCCCCTTCAGGTCAAATTAGCAAGAGCACAAGGGCAATATGCCAAAGATCAGGCAACATTAACAAATGCTAAACAAGATCTGATCCGCTTTCAACAATTGGTGAAGAATAAACTTATCTCCCAGCAAGAGCTGGATAAGCAAATTTCTTTGGTGCGTCAGAGCGAAGCCAGCCTGAAAGCTGACCAATCAGATATCGACGAAGCTAAACTACAATTGAACTACAGCCGCATTATTGCGCCTATTTCCGGTCGTGTTGGTTTGAAACGTATTGATATCGGTAATTACATATCTGGTGCAGGCGGTACACCGATTGTTGTTATTACACAAGTCGATCCCATTGATGTCCTGTTTTCTCTGCCTGAAAATGATATCGGCTTCGTGTTAAACGCCCAGAAAAATCACGCCAATGTGCCGGTCAGCGTGTGGGATCGCAATAATCAGCAACAATTGGCGCAAGGTAAACTACACAGTATTGATAATCAAATTGATGTCGCTACCGGCACGATTAAGATGAAAGCTCAATTTAATAATCAGGACAACGTGCTGTTTCCTAATCAGTTCGTCAATATGCAGATAAAAGTCGATACACTGAATAATGTCGTTGTGATCCCAACAGCCGGGTTACAAATGGGTAATTCAGGTAATTTCGTCTGGAAAGTGGATAAAGAAAATAAGGTCAGCAAGCATAAAGTCATTGCGGGACTGCAAAACAGCCAACTCGTGGTTATCAACAGCGGTTTGTCCGCAGGTGAACGTGTTGTCACCGATGGTATTGACCAACTGACCGAAGGGGCCAGAGTCGAAATTGTCAAACCTTTGACAGCGGAGTCACTTGATACCGATAACGTTCAGAAAAACTCAGCGCAATCAAACGGTAAAGTGGAGAATTCCTGATGCAACCTGATTCTCCAATTTCAGGCGGGGGACCATCCCGCCTGTTTATCCTGCGTCCTGTTGCCACGACGCTGTTTATGATTGCGATATTGCTGGCCGGGTTTATCGGTTATCGGATGCTGCCCGTTTCTGCATTGCCACAAGTGGATTATCCGACTATTCAAGTGGTCACGCTCTATCCCGGAGCTAATCCTGATGTTATGACATCTGCCGTTACAGCGCCGCTGGAACGGCAGTTCGGGCAAATGTCCGGCTTAAAGCAGATGTCTTCCAGAAGCTCCGGGGGAGCCTCTGTTATCACGCTGGTATTCCAGCTTTCACTGCCATTGGATGTAGCCGAGCAAGATGTACAGGCCGCCATTAATTCAGCCAGCAATCTATTGCCGGAAGATTTGCCTTATCCCCCCATTTATAGCAAAGTCAACCCGGCTGATCCCCCTATTCTGACGCTGGCCGTAACGTCTGATGCCCTGCCCATGACGCAAGTGCAGGATATGGTGGAAACCCGTGTAGCTCAGCGTATTTCTCAGGTCAGTGGCGTGGGTTTGGTAACATTGGCGGGCGGGCAACGTCCTGCGGTACGTGTGAAATTGAATGCTCAGGCCATCGCTGCACAGGGTTTAGACAGTGATTCGATTCGTTCGGCTATTATGAAAGCCAATGTCAATTCAGCAAAAGGCAGTTTTGATGGGCCAACACGTTCGATCACGATTTCCTCCAATGACCAGATGAAATCTATTGATGATTATCGCAAGCTAATCGTCGCCTATAAAAATGGCTCCCCTATTCGCCTGAGTGATGTTGCGACCATTGAACAAGGGGCAGAAAATGACAAACTCGGCGCATGGGCCAATGAGAAGCCCGCTATTGTCATCAATGTTCAACGCCAACCCGGCGCGAATGTTATCGAGACGACAGATAATATCCGTGTCATGCTGCCGGAGCTGATCAGCAGCCTGCCCAAATCAGTCAATGTGGAAGTCCTGACAGATCGTACTGTTACAATCCGCAATTCAGTCAAGGATGTGCAATTTGAACTGTTGCTGGCTATTGCGCTGGTCGTGATGGTGATTTATCTGTTCCTGCGCAATACCACCGCAACCTTGATTCCCAGTATTGCTGTACCGCTTTCATTGGTGGGTACGTTTGCCGTGATGTATTTCTGCGGCTTTTCCGTCAATAACCTTACCCTGATGGCATTAACCATCGCAACCGGCTTTGTGGTCGATGATGCAATTGTCGTTATAGAAAATATTTCCCGTTATATTGAACGGGGAGAAAAACCGCTGGCGGCAGCATTAAAAGGGGCGGGAGAAATTGGTTTTACTATTATTTCTCTGACCTTTTCGTTAATTGCTGTATTGATCCCATTGCTGTTTATGGGAGATATCGTCGGTCGCCTGTTCCGGGAATTTGCTATTACTCTTGCTGTCGCCATTTTAATTTCTGCGGTTGTGTCATTGACACTAACACCAATGATGTGCGCAAGAATGTTGAAATCCGAAGCAGAAATTAAACACAACCGCTTTGAACAAGCTTGCGAACATTTCTTTGAACGCATGATTGCCATATATGCGGTCTTTTTGAAACGGGTGTTAAATCATCCTTGGATCACCCTTAGCGTTGCGTTTGGTACGTTAGCGCTGACTGCCCTGCTCTATATCATGATCCCCAAAGGCTTTTTCCCTTTGCAGGATAACGGATTAATTCAGGGCACACTGGAAGCCCCGCAATCCATTTCATTCAATGCGATGGCAGATAAACAACGGCAGGTGACTACGCTGTTACTGCAAGATCCTGCGGTGGATAATGTCACGACATTTATCGGCGTTGATGGTAATAATGCAACGTTGAATAATGCACGTCTCCAGATTACGTTGAAACCGCTCAGCCAACGCGACGACCGGATTGACGAGGTAATTCCACGATTACAGAAACGTATTGCCGGAGTACCCGATGTCACATTGTACCTGCAACCGACACAAGATTTGACAATTGACACCCAAGTATCCCGGACGCAGTACCAATTCACATTGCAGGCAACTTCCCTTGATGAACTCGCTGTCTGGGTTCCCAAATTGCAAAATGCTCTGAAGCAACGAGCTGAGTTGGTAGATATCGGTCACAACTGGCAGGATAAAGGGCTTGTCGCTTATCTCAATGTGAATCGTGATATAGCCAGCCGATTCGGGATCACCATGGATGCCGTGGATAATGCGCTGTATAACGCTTTCGGCCAACGCCTGATTTCGACTATTTACACACAGTCAAATCAATACCGAATCATTCTTGAACAAGATACGAAAAATTCATCAGGTCTGGAAGCGTTCAACGATCTTTATCTGACTGGGAATGATGGGAAAATGGTGCCACTTAATGCCATTACTACCGTTGAACAACGGCTTGGGAATTTATCTATCAATCACTTGCAGCAATTCCCTTCTGTCACGTTTTCGTTCAATACTGCGAAAAACGCTTCCCTTGAAGACGCAGTGAATGCTATCAAGGCGACAGAACAGTCGATTCAAATGCCAAAAGATATTGTCACGCAATTTCAAGGGGCAACGCTGGCGTTCCAGGATGCTCTCAGCAATACCCTTTGGTTGATTCTGGCTGCGGTCGTCGCTATGTATATCGTGCTCGGTATACTGTATGAAAGTTTTATCCATCCAGTCACCATCCTGTCAACTTTGCCTACTGCGGGTGTTGGCGCCCTGCTGGCTTTGATGGTGGGTGGATATGAATTAGATATTATCGCCATTATTGGGATCATTCTCTTAATCGGTATTGTGAAGAAGAATGCCATCATGATGATCGATTTTGCTCTGGCAGCGGAGCGTGAAAAGGGCATGTCCCCATATGAGGCTATTTATCAAGCCTGTCTGTTACGTTTCAGACCAATATTGATGACGACAATGGCGGCACTATTGGGCGCATTACCTCTGATGCTCAGCACCGGTATTGGTGCGGAACTGCGTCGCCCATTGGGTGTCAGCATGGTGGGCGGTTTGATTATGAGTCAGATTCTGACCTTGTTTACCACTCCCGTTATTTATCTACTTTTTGATCAGTTAGCGCATTCTTACCGGAAAAGTAATTACCGGAAAAATAAGAACCGGGAGGCTGAGAAAGATAATCAAACGAGGCTTGATAAACCCTCAGTAAATCATCAGGAGCCGCTGTGAAATTTTTCGCCCTATTTATCCAGCGGCCGGTTGCCACGACATTGCTGAGTATAGCCATCACCCTGTGTGGTGCGCTCAGTTTTATCTTGTTGCCTGTGTCGCCGCTGCCAAAAGTGGATTTTCCTGTGATAACAGTCCACGCCTCTATGCCCGGAGCATCACCAGAAACGATGGCGTCCTCTGTGACGACACCTCTGGAACGCTCGTTAGGCAGGATTGCCGGGGTAAAAGAGATGGGGTCCACCAGCTCGTTGGGAACCTCCTTTATTTATTTGGAGTTCGACCTCAATCGGGATATCAATGGCGCAGCAAGGGACGTTCAATCCGCCATCAATGCTGCACAAAGCTTATTGCCCTCCGGTATGCCAAGCAAACCGGTATATTATAAAGCCAATCTATCAGACGCCCCGATCATGATATTAACCCTCACGTCAGACAGTTATAGTGACGGGCAGCTCTATGATCTGGCTTCCACCCGATTGGCTCAAAAAATTTCTCAGGTAGAAGGCGTCAGTAAAGTCAGTGTCGGCGGTAGTTCATTACCTGCTATACGGGTTGAACTGAATCCTAACGCCCTTTTCAATCAAGGTGTTTCCCTTAACGATGTCAGCAATGCTATCAGTGATGCCAATGTCCGGCGCCCGACGGGCTATGTTGATTCAGATAAACAAAACTGGCAACTGCACACCAATGATGAACTGAAAACAGCAGACAGCTATCGCTCTATTATTGTGCATTATAATAATGGCGCTCCGATCCGTTTGCAGGATGTCGCAAATGTTAAGAATTCGGTCGAGGATATCCGGGCAGCGGGGATGTCCGGCAATAAATCTGCAATTGTCATTATTATCCGCCGTGAAGCGGGTGCGAACATTATCGCAACGGTTCAACGCATTCGTGATCAACTTCCTATTCTGCAAGAATCTCTGCCTGCCAGTATTC
Source organism: Xenorhabdus entomophaga (assembly GCF_037996725.1). Lineage (NCBI taxonomy): Bacteria > Pseudomonadati > Pseudomonadota > Gammaproteobacteria > Enterobacterales > Morganellaceae > Xenorhabdus > Xenorhabdus entomophaga. The sequence goes on along the minus strand of NZ_JBBMXH010000012.1, from coordinate 68,864 downwards.
AATTAAACATCACACAGGATCGCTCACCAGCTATCCGTGCTTCCCTGCAAGAAGTAGAAAGGGCACTTGCCATTGCGGTTGCCTTGGTCATTCTGGTAGTGTTCCTGTTTTTACGTTCAGGCCGGGCCACATTGATTCCGGCAATTGCCGTTCCGGTATCACTCATTGGCACTTTTACTGCTATATATTTGTGTGGTTTCAGTTTGAACAACCTTTCGCTGATGGCACTAACCATTGCCACCGGATTTGTTGTCGATGATGCGATTGTTGTACTGGAAAATATTTCCCGGCATCTGGATGCCGGATTGAAGCCGATGGAAGCCGCCCTCAAAGGCGTCAGGGAAGTCGGGTTCACCGTACTTGCCATGAGTCTGTCACTCATTGCCGTATTCATCCCTCTCGTGTTGATCGATGAGCTACTCGGCAGGCTCTTCCGGGATTTCGCTGTCACACTGGCAACCGCCATTGGGATTTCTCTGTTAGTTTCACTGACATTGACTCCAATGATGTGCGCGTATTTACTCAAACCATCACCGATAAAAACACAGAGACAAAAGCAAGGCTTCGGTAAAGTCCTGCTGAAAATTCAGCAAAGTTATGGCCGTTCACTGAAATGGATACTCAATCATACTCGCTGGGTACTACTTACATTAGTCGGTATTATCGCTCTGAATATCTGGCTCTATATCAGTATTCCGAAAACATTTTTTCCTCAACAGGATACGGGAAAAATGTTGGGCTTTGTGGTTGCGGACCAAAGTATTTCATTTCAGGCTATGCGTGAAAAAATGAAACGTTTTATGCAGATCATTGATGAAGATCCAACAGTGGATAATGTTGTGGGATCTACCGGTGGTGATAGCATCAACACTGGCGTTATGTTTATTTCCCTGAAACCACGGGAAGAGCGTTCAGAAAGCGTTCAACAAGTGATAACGCGTTTAAGGAGTAAGCTCACCAATGAGGCAGGAGCACGACTTTATTTAGTTCCAGTTCAGGATCTCAGATCCGGGGGGCGTGGTTCAAAATCCACTTATCAGTTTAATTTACTGTCCGATGATTTTGGTGAACTGCGCAAATGGAGTCCTATTGTCAAAAAAGCATTGGAAAAACAGCCGCAATTGGTGGATGTCAATTCAGATGAAGATGAAGAGGCTAAAGGGGCAGAAATAGCCATTATCTATGATCGTGATGTCATGGCACGTTTAGGCATCAATGTCTCTGATGCCAATAATTTACTCTATAATGCCTTTGGGCAACGGCAGGTTTCGACCATTTATCAACCGTTAAATCAGTACAAGGTGGTGATGGAAGTTGCTCCGCAATACAATCAGGACCCAACGGCTCTGGAGAAAATGTTTGTCATTAATAGCAAAGGGGAACGTATCCCGCTTTCCTATTTTGCTCACTGGCGTCCTGCTAACGCCCCGTTAGATGTTTACCACGAAGGGCTTTCAGCCTCTTCTACTATCGGTTTTGATATTGCGCCGGATTATACGTTGACTGACGCTATCAGTGTAATAGAAAGAACCATGACAGAACTCGGTGTTCCTTCGTCAGTCCGCAGTTCATTCGCAGGTACTGCACAAGATTTCCAACAGAGTGAACGCTCCCAATTGTTTGTGATCCTTGCCGCGATTGTGACGGTTTATCTGGTTCTGGGCGTCTTGTATGAAAGTTATCTTCATCCATTGACGATTCTTTCTACCCTGCCCTCTGCGGGAGTAGGGGCATTATTAGCACTGGAGTTGTTCAATACGCCATTTAGCCTGATTGCGATGATTGGAATCATGTTGCTGGTGGGAATTGTCAAGAAAAACGCCATTATCATGGTGGATTTCGCCCTCGAAGCGCAACGAAACGGTAATGTCAGTCCTCAAGAGGCGATCTTTCAGGCCTGTTTATTGCGGTTCCGGCCGATTATGATGACGACACTTTCTGCGTTGTTCGGTGCTTTACCTCTGGTACTGAGCAACGGCGACGGCGCTGAGTTGCGTTTCCCACTGGGCATCACCATTGTCGGTGGTCTGGTGATGAGCCAGTTGCTTACGCTATATACCACCCCTGTTGTATACTTGTTCTTTGACCGACTGCGCGAAAAATGGCTGCGACGTCGTACCAAACAGCCTCATGCATCGGCATCATCAGGAAACTCATGATAAAAACAGGCATCAGCAGTAAGTTATTTTTGGCGATTTTTGCCACTTGTATGTTGGTATTGATCACTATGCACTGGGGCGTCCGCCTCAGTTTCCAGCATGGCTTTATTGGCTATATCAAACAAAATAGCCAAATGCGGGCAAAGATGCTGGCAGAAGCATTGACAGAACAATACCAACAATACGGCGATTGGCGTTTCTTAACCCAAAATGATCGGATGATTTTTCAAATCATCCGTACTATTGAACAAAATAGTGATATCTATAAAAAAACGACTTCCCACGGTTGGCGTCCCCAGTTCTGGGTTGTGGACACTCAAATGAATCGTCTGGTAGGTCATTCCAGTGACATTCCGGCGGAAAGCTACCGTGAACCTGTCACCTATCACAATAGTGTTGTCGGTTGGGTCATTGTCAGCACTTCAGACAAAATTACTCGTCAGGCAGATATTAGTTTCGCCCACCAGCAACAATTCACCAGTTGGGTTATTGCTGGTTTTTCCACCTTACTGGCACTGATTGCGACTTTTCTTCTCTCCCGTGGCTTTTTAAGGCCGGTTAAACGTCTGGTAGAAGGAACCCACAAACTTGCCGCTGGTGATTTTAGTGTCCGTGTTACTCCATCCAGTCAGGATGAAATCGGTAAGCTGGCGTCAGATTTTAATCAACTCGCCAGTACACTGGAGAAAAATGAACAGATGCGGCGTGATTATATGGCGGATATTTCCCATGAATTGCGCACCCCGCTTTCTGTGCTGCGTGGAGAACTGGAAGCCTTGCAGGATGGTGTGCGGCAACCGACACAGGAAACTATCCATTCTCTACTCACGGAAGTCACGACCTTAACAAAATTGGTCAATGACCTTCATTTATTATCACTTTCCGATCGCGGCTCCCTGACTTATAGAAAAGAAGCCGTTAAGATCAGCGAATTACTGCAACTCTCTGTGGCAGGTTATCAAGGTCGTTTCGCTGATAAACAAATCACCCTCGCGTTGAGCCTGAAAGAAAATGTCACTCTGTTTGCTGATCCAGATCGACTGATACAATTATTCCAAAACCTGCTGGAAAACAGCCTGCGCTATACCAATGAGCACGGGAAAACAATTATTCAAGCTTATTCAAATCAAAACAGATGGGTATTGGATTTGCAAGACAGTGCTCCCGGGCTGACTGCCGAGCAATGCCAACATGTTTTTGAGCGTTTTTATCGTTGTGAATCTTCCCGCAATCGTGCAAGCGGTGGCTCAGGGCTAGGGCTGGCAATTTGTTATAATATCGTCGAAGCGCACGATGGAACAATTCATGCAGAAAGATCACCTTTAGGTGGTATAAAAATTCACGTAGAATTACCGTTGATGACATTCCCTGAACATGAAACACGCTGAACCTAAGACGCAATGAGTATATATTCCACACAATATACCGTTCTCATCGTTGAAGATGAACCGAAGTTGGGACGGCTGCTGGTTGATTATTTGCAATCGGCAGATTATCAAACTGAATGGCTGAAACGCGGTGATGAAGTTATTGATCATGTTCAAAAATGCCAACCCCATATTATTTTGCTTGACCTGATGCTACCCGGTCTTGATGGGTTATCGGTCTGTCGGGAAATCCGTAAGTTTTCTAATATCCCGATTGTAATAATGACGGCGAAAACGGAAGAGATTGATCGGCTTCTCGGATTGGAAATTGGGGCTGATGATTATATCTGCAAACCGTATAGCCCACGGGAAATGGTAGCCAGAGTAAAAACAATCCTGCGCCGTTGTTATCGCCCGCAGGATATCGTCAGCGTACAAGGTGCGCTGACCATAGATGAAAATCACTTTCAGGCACGTTATCTTGAACGGGTGCTTGAACTGACACCCGTTGAATTTCGTTTGCTTAAGATTATGTCCAGCCAACCGGGGCGTGTTTTTTCCCGTGATCAGCTATTGAATAATCTTTATGATGATCATCGCATCGTGAATGATCGTACCATTGATAGCCATATTAAAAACTTGCGTAGAAAGCTAGAACAATTGGATGAAGATAAATCTTTTATTCGTTCAATTTATGGCCTTGGCTATCGTTGGGAAGCCGAGATCTGTCGCTTGATGTGACAATATTCACGGCAATCGGTTTTGCCTCAACAATTCACGCGATTTTTCTTATAAGCAAGACAGCCTGAAATTATAGCTAATAACAAGGCCATGGAAGCTAATACTCCCCCTGTAAAATTGAGGGCTGCGTAACCATAATTGGATGCGATAATCACACCACCCAGCCATGCGCCGACTGCATTGCCCAGATTAAAGAACCCAATATTGACTGAGGAAACCAAATTAGCTGCACCCGCTTCTTGTGCTTTATCCATCACCAGACGCTGGATTGGCGATACTGTAGCAAAACCAAGCGCCGCCATGAAAAATATACTCAAACAGGCAATGAATGGCTCCGCGCCATATAACCAAAAAATAAACAGAACTAGAGATTGTAACCCCAATGTCCAGTACAGCAATGGCATCATTGCCTTATCTGCAAGCTTTCCACCAACGATATTGCCAAAGAAAAATCCCATCCCCAACACCAAAAGGAGCCATGTGATTGCACTCTCAGAGAAACCGGCAATATTAACCATGAGTGGGGAAATATAGGTAATCGTCGTAAAAAATGCAGCAGGCCCTAAAACCGTAATCCCCATCGCCAACAGGACATGAATATTCGTAAAAGCCAACAATTCCTTTCTGATACTGGCAGGCGTTTTCTGATCGAATCTGGGTAATAATTTTAAAATTCCAGCCAACGCAATGATGCCAATAACAGTAATTATTACAAACGTGACACGCCAGGAGATCTCTTTTCCTATCCATGTCCCAAACGGTATTCCGACTAAATTGGCCAGTGTCATTCCACTAAACATAAATGCGATAGCTGTGGTTTTTCTATTTTCTGGCGCCAGTTCAGCGGCAATAATAGCCCCTATTCCCATGAAAGCACCGTGAGTAAGGGAAGCAACAATGCGCCCGATAATTGCCAGATAAAATGTTGATGAAAAAGCAGTCAAGGCATTTCCGATAATAAATAATATCATTAATATGGAAAGCATCTTTTTCCTTTCAATATGTCCTCCCAGGATAATCAGAACCGGTGCTCCGACAAAGACACCAAGTGCATAACTGGTTACCATATACCCCGCTGTTGGTATTGAAATACTAAATGTTGTTGCGATTTCAGGAAGTAAGCCAGCGACAATAAATTCAGTCGTAGCGATCCCAAATGTTGCTATGGCTAAAGCCCAGATAGCGGCCGGCATGGGGAGCTCCTAATTCAAGGGTAAATTAATGGGTTTATCATTCAAATAGCGGATATTTATTTCTGAATGAGATGCTACTGTAATATATTCATGTAGCATCTTTCCATCAACACCAGAGCAGCTCTATGTGCGTTTTAATGAACTAACATCAAGTGATTACTACACTACAAATAAATTTTTTGCCAAACTTCTTTTCTGTACAAAATTCAGGCTAAACTTAAGCTGATAATTACCCAATCAGGAGAATTTCTTATGGCTACTGGGCATTATGATCTTAAGAAAGCAAAGAACGGGCAATTTTACTTCAATCTGGTAGCAGCAAACGGTGATATTATTTTGAACAGTGAAATGTATACCACTAAGGCTGCCGCCAATAAAGGTATTAACTCTATGCGGGTCAATTCTCCCGATAAAACCCGCCATGAAGTAAGAAAAAATAAGTCAGGTAAGTCTTATTTTGTCCTGAAAGCCCGCAATCATCAGATTATTGGTGTCAGTGAACCTTATACTAATGAAGCCAGCATGAAGAAATGTATACAATCGGTCATGAAAACCGGGCCGACAGAACGTATTCATGATTTGACCAAACACGATTAATGGCTCGCGCCGTATCAGCGGCGCGTTTTTCCTTAACCATATCCGGCAATTCAATTTATCACCAATGCAGGCTAACTTGTTCTGGTGATCAAAGTAATCTCAGAAGAGATCATCTCTTAGCCCCTTTCCGGGACAATAATATATTTGTGCTAATGACGGAATAAGCGCTAAAATCCCCTCCCTTTAACCTTACCCTTAGTAATGATAAAGACGATAGGGTAAGGGCTGACTTGAACTCAGACCGAGAATGCTAAGAATATGTTTACTCCAGAATTACTTTCTCCTGCCGGCTCTTTGAAAAACATGCGTTATGCGTTTGCCTATGGTGCAGATGCTATCTATGCCGGGCAACCCCGCTATAGCCTGCGTGTCCGCAATAATGAATTTAATCATGAAACGTTGGCTCAGGGCATTAAAGAAGCCCACGAATTAGGTAAACGTTTTTATGTCGTCGTCAATATTGCACCACATAATGCAAAGCTGAAAACATTTATCCGTGATTTGAAACCTGTTGTGGAAATGGGGCCTGATGCGCTGATTATGTCCGATCCGGGTTTAATTATGATGGTGCGCGAAGCATTTCCTGAAATAGACATTCATCTTTCGGTTCAGGCAAACGCGGTTAACTGGGCTACCGTCAAATTCTGGAAACAAATGGGATTGACGCGTGTCATTCTTTCCCGTGAACTTTCACTGGAAGAAATTGCTGAAATCCGTCAGCAAGTGCCAGAAATGGAACTTGAAGTTTTTGTCCATGGCGCACTCTGCATGGCTTATTCTGGTCGTTGCCTGTTATCAGGCTATATCAATAAACGCGATCCCAATCAGGGAACGTGCACTAATGCCTGCCGCTGGGAATACAATGTTCAGGAAGGTAAAGAAGATACTGTCGGTAATATCGTTCATATGCACGAGCCTATCCCTGTCAAGAATGTTGAACCCACATTGGGCCAGGGTGCTCCAACAGACAAAGTATTCATGATCGAAGAAGCCAAGCGTCCGGGTGAATACATGTCTGCATTTGAAGATGAGCATGGCACTTATATCATGAACTCTAAAGACTTACGTGCGATTGAGCATGTGGAAAGATTGACCGGCATGGGTGTTCACTCATTAAAAATCGAAGGCCGTACAAAATCTTTCTATTATTGTGCCCGCACAGCTCAGGTATATCGCCGTGCCATTGATGATGCCGTTGCCGGAAAACCTTTCGACCCCACTCTCATGACTACTCTGGAAGGTCTGGCACACCGTGGCTATACAGAAGGTTTCCTGCGTCGTCATACCCATGATGCCTACCAGACTTATGAATACGGCTATTCGGTATCAGACACTCAACAATTCGTTGGTGAGCTTACTGGCAACCGAATCAACGGGCTGGCCGAAGTCGCCGTGAAGAATAAATTTCTTGTTGGAGATCGACTGGAACTTATGACACCATCAGGCAATATTAACTTTACATTAGAATCCATGACAAATAAGAAAGGCCAGTCAGTGGAAGTAGCACCCGGTGATGGACATATTGTTTATCTCCCAATTCCTGAAGAAATCGATCTGAATTATGCCTTACTTGTCCGACAGTTAAAGAGCGGTAATACCAGAGCACCCCATTCACAAGAATTTCAAGTGAAATAATTCGAAATGAAGTTTTAAAGAAATTGATCTGTTTTTTTAGAAACAGATCACATCAATACCATTTTATTTCTCGTATGATCAGCTCTGAAAAACGAAGAACTAAAAAAGTTTTACTGTAAGACTAGGAACCACCTCCTTGGCTAGCTCAATCTCCCTTGGGCTGGCCTTTTCTTTTATAAAGAATAAAAAAATCACCATAAATTCAATTGGTTATAAAATATGTCGTCACTTCAAAAATATAAATTAGCTTAATGTTTTTCAATTTCCAATTGGATGTATATTGATCAGAAATTGGTAACATAATTTATTATGAGTAATAAAACCATATAGCAATAAATATCATCTGGTTTCCTTCAGTTTAATGAAGGAAACTTTAAGAAAATACCGCTCAATTTATTCAATTACAGAATAGGCTAGTGATTATTTATCACCATGCCAAATAAGTATTATTTTACTTTTACTGTCATGCAGAATGATTAAATTTTAACAACTTTTGTATTAACTGAAGCGATCCACTACGGTTTCCCTTTCTGCTTACCTTGTGATCAATATAAATATCAACAACAATCAGCAGCGCCTTTTGCAAACTGGAGTTAATCATGACTGATATCGCTAAGTTGTTAGGAAAAGACGCTGAAAGTTTATTACAACATCAATGCAATACCATTCCACGTGAAAATCTCTATCTTCCCGGTACAGATTTTGTCGATAGAGTGATGATCGAAAATAATCGACCCAATACTGTTTTACGCTCCATGCAGACCTTAATGAATCACGGTCGTCTGGCAGGCACTGGTTATCTTTCAATTTTGCCGGTAGATCAGGGCGTTGAGCATTCTGCAAGTGCTTCTTTTGCCACTAACCCACTCTATTTTGATCCCAAAAATATTGTTGAATTAGCGATCGAAGCGGGTTGTAACTGTGTTGCTTCAACTTATGGTGTGCTGGCATCAGTTTCTCGCCGTTATGCCCATAAAATTCCGTTCTTGGTGAAACTAAATCATAATGAGACGCTGACCTATCCAGCCCAATATGACCAGACCTTGTATGCCAGTGTCGAACAGGCATTTAACATGGGGGCAGTTGCGGTTGGTGCAACAATCTATTACGGCTCTCCTGAATCACGCCGCCAAATAGAAGAAATCTCTGCCGCTTTCGAACGCGCTCATGAACTAGGCATGGTTACTGTGTTATGGGCTTATCTGCGTAATTCTGCGTTCAAAAAAGATGGGGTTGATTACCATACCAGCGCCGACTTAACGGGCCAGGCAAATCATCTGGCAGCAACAATCGGTGCTGATATTGTTAAGCAGAAAATGGCTGAAACCAATGGTGGCTATACTGCTATTGGATTTGGGCATACTGATAAACGCGTTTATAGCAATTTGACCACTGAACACCCGATTGATCTCGTTCGCTATCAACTTGCTAACTGCTACATGGGGCGCGCTGGATTAATCAATTCTGGTGGCGCTTCCGGCAATAACGACTTGAGTGATTCAGTCCGCACCGCTGTCATCAACAAACGTGCCGGGGGAATGGGCTTGATCCTTGGCCGCAAAGCATTCAAGAAATCAATGAAAGAAGGCGTTGAGCTAATTCACTCCGTTCAGGATGTTTATCTCGACAAAAAGATCACAATCGCGTAATCCCGCTTTTTTATCTTTCACACTCAAGATGGGGATACAAATATCCCCATTATTTAATACAAGTGCATCATTTAATAACAAGTGAGTATCCACATTATTCACCACCACTGGTGAAAATGGTGGACTGGCCCTATTCCCCGACCAACTTCGAGAGTATCAGCCTGTGCAAGCGCATTTTGCAAATACATTTTTGCAACAGGCAACGTGCTTTGCCAATCAGGATAACGGGGTCGCAATGCAGCAAGTGCAGCAGACAAAGTACAACCTGTACCATGAGTATTCCGTGTATTCACCCGGGTTGAAGTAAAACGCCATTCGCCTTCAGGCGTAAACAGCCAATCGGGGCTTTCCGCCGTATTGATCAAATGGCCTCCTTTCAATAAAACAGCCTGACATCCTATTGAAAGCAATTCACGCCCCTGTTGCAACATATCAGCTTCTGTCTTGGCAAGGTCGCATTTCAGTATGGCGGCGACTTCAGGTAAGTTAGGGGTAATCAAAGAAACAATAGGCAGTAACTGTTCTACCATTGTCGTAACGGCTTCCGGTAATAATAGCGGATCACCACTTTTTGCCAGCATAACCGTATCCAATACGATGTAAGGAATAGGATAACGGCGCAATGACTCAGCCACTATCGCGACATTGGCAGCATTCGATAACATGCCAATTTTGGCGCTATCTATTCTGATATCTGAAAGTACAGATTCGAGTTGGGAAGCAACAAAGAGAGGATCGATATCATAAACTGATTGTACGCCCATTGTATTTTGGGCAACCAGAGCAGTTATCACAGCCGTGCCATAAGCATCAAGAGCGGAGAAAGTCTTTAAATCGGCCTGAATACCGGCACCACCGCTGGGATCTGTCCCTGCGATAGTCAGTGAGTTAATTCTCATTATGGTGACTCCTATCACCAGCCAAAGAAAAGCAGATATCAAAATAGGAGATACCATGACTTCCCTACGCTGGCATTATCCAGATCAGGTAATACGGGTACTTCTCAGCTCAATAAAGAACGCCCCGAGTCAAAATAAAAATCACTCTATTAGTATCCCAATAGAGTGATATTTGCAATAGTTTATTATCAGACAATAAAACCAGACTGACAACAATACATTTAGCCAATAATTAAATACCAGCCAAAATAAATTTATTACTATAAAGCTGAGACATTTGCAGCAGCAGGGCCTTTAGGGCCATCCTGAATTTCAAACTCAACTTGTTGGCCTTCAGACAATGTTTTAAACCCATCTTTCATAATTGCAGAAAAATGTACAAATACATCTTTGCTACCATCAGCTGGAGTAATAAAACCAAAACCTTTAGACTCGTTGAACCACTTCACAGTACCAGTGATTTTTGCCATTTCAAAAATTTCCTTTGAATCACTTTATTAGCCGACTGGCATAAAAATAAATAAACCAGTATTGGTTGCTGTTATTTATTAACAAAACAGAACTTCGTTTACCCATGTGTTTTATCACATACTCTTTATATAATCGCAAGCCATTTTTTTCAGGTGCTGGAGCCAACGCACATATTTAAAAAACTTAACATCCATACCGATTTGAAATTACACAATAATTTTTAAGTTACATAACCTCATGAATAAATACAAAAAGAAAATTTTAACCCAAGAAACAACTTTAATTAATCTAATATATAATGCTGTTTTTTACGCCTACTATAGGGTAGATCAGAGAGTTATAGTTATCCCGCAGTTCCATTTTAGATAACTATAAAACAATGGCTGATTTCGCACCCATTTGTTGAAGCATACAATATAATTATTCTACATATAACCAGCTTACTTTTTGTTTATCATTTATTAAATATTATTCAATTATAATATTAATTGCTAAAAATTGACTATTCTATCTAATGATAAACTGATTACATACAGCTTACTGAAATTAGAGTGGTTGGAGTTTAAAATGAAGTTGCATTTCGCCACATCATATGTTCTACCAATAACATTATTTATCTCATCAGAGATGGCCTATTCAGATACCATTCCAGAGCATGGGATTGTACAGCAGGGAAAATCCGAAAAAGGCTATAAATACACTTATTCTGCATTATGGGAAAAATTCAGGAATAATATTTCATTAACATGGAATTCACCAGACAATGACATTTATTTACCCATAATCACATGGCATAACCGTTTTACCTATGATAAAGAAAAAACAGATAGGTACAACGAAATGCCTTGGGGATTTGGTTACGGCAAATCTCACTACGATAAAGATAATGATTGGCACTCTTTGTATGCGATGGCTTTTATGGACTCACATAATCGTCTTGAGCCTATTATTGGCTACGGGTTTCAAAAAATGTATATCCCTAATGGCCTTGATAGTTTCAGAGTGGGTGGAGGGTTTACATTTAGTATTACAGCACGTCATGATTATCAATATATACCCTTGCCCATACCATTACCGCTTTTTTCCATTGAGTATAACAGGCTCTCTTTTCAATCAACCTATATTCCCGGTACATACAATAACGGCAATGTGCTGTTTAGCTGGTTACGTTGGCAATGGTAAATATCTAATATATTGAAATTCATTGGGTATATAACAAAAATTATCTTAGTCAATTGGTTTTCATATACCACTATGTTTGTCATATTGGCACTGACAATAATAATCAGCCGGATATCGATATCATATCCGGCTGAAAAACACGCTGAATGGATTAATAGCTAGTTTACTCGTTTGTCTGCTTTTTGGATCTAGCCACCAAATAACCCACCCACAATACACCAATCCAGAGTGGCATCAGAATAACTGAAATACGAATTGGCGGCATCATCAGAATAATGATGAGAATGAACGCCAGGAATGCCAGACACAGGTAGTTCCCGAATGGATACCATAATGCCCGAAATTGGGTCTTAACACCTTCTTTGTTCTTAGCCGCGCGGAATTTCAGGTGAGCAAAACAAATCATAATCCAGTTAATGACCAACGTTGTCACCACCAATGACATCAGCAACTCAAATGCCTTACCGGGCATAATATAGTTAATCAACACACCAATCGATGTTGCTAAGGCCGATAAACCAATGGACAAGACAGGCACACTACGTTTATTAACTTGTGTCAGGATGCGGGGGGCATTACCTTGTTTAGCCAAACCATATAACATTCGGCTATTACAATACACGCCACTGTTATAAACAGATAATGCAGCCGTCAGTACCACCACGTTTAGAATATTCGCTACCCAAAAGCTATCCAGATCATGGAAGATTAAAACGAATGGGCTACCACCTTCTACTACGTTTTGCCAAGGGTAAAGTGCAAGCAAGATAGCCAGTGAACCGATATAAAACAGCAAAATTCGATAAACAACCTGATTGGTTGCTTTTGGTATATTTTTCTCAGGATGTTCCGCTTCCGCCGCAGTAATTCCCACAGTTTCCAGCCCACCAAATGAAAACATGATTACCGCCATCGCCATAATCAGGCCAGTAGCCCCATTTGGCATAAAACCGCCCTGCTGCCATAAATTGGTTATGCTTGCCTGTGGGCCGCCATTACCGCTAATCAGTAAGTAGCTTCCAAAGATAATCATGCCGATAATTGCAGTAACTTTGATGATAGAAAACCAAAATTCGGTTTCACCGTATAACCGAACATTAATCAGGTTAACAAGATTGATCAGTACAAAGAATATTGCAGCAGAAACCCATGTCGGAACTTCTGGCCACCAATATTGGATATATATACCAACAGCGGTTAATTCTGCCATACCGACCAGAATGAACATTGCCCAGTAATTCCAGCCCGATAAAAAACCAGCAAAGTTTCCCCAGTATTTATAAGCAAAATGGCTAAATGACCCTGCGACAGGCTCCTCAACGACCATCTCCCCTAACTGGCGCATAATCAAAAATGCAATAAACCCAGCAATCGCATATCCGAGAAGTACCGAAGGGCCGGCCATTTTTATCGTTTGGGCAATGCCCAGAAATAATCCTGTTCCTACTGCACCACCGAGGGCAATAAGCTGAATATGCCTGTTTTTTAAACCACGCTTAAGCGTGGTTTGTTGTTCTTGTTGTCCTGCCATCTAGTCCTCTTTTTGCGATGCTTGGAACTTGTCTCATTAAAAGCCATTTTATTTGTTGCTCTTAGACCTGAGTAGCGTAAAAAATCCACCTACCTCTCAATTCTCACAAAATTTGTCGAATCTGAATTACTTCAATTATTGTAATAATTGGGCTATCCCCTGATTTAACGTGATATTTAGTCTGTTAATTAGAATCAGGTGGATATTAAAACATCATTTACAAAGAATGAATACCACGAATGTATGTTAACACACATGCAAGCAGGAAAATGATTAGGATGATCATCAAAAAGGTAAATATCGAGTAATAGAACAAATACCTAATTCGAATTGACCATGTCCTTGATCACCGTGTACGGTGCCTTGCTCACAATGTATGTCCAGTGCCAGTAAATACAAAAATAGACATACTAATATCAAGCACAAAATTAATACTATTACTTTCATATTCAATTAGGTCACCTTAGAATGATTTCATTGTAGTTAATGTTATAATCAAATATTATAGGGGGTTTTTATATGATAAAACATTCAAATTTTAGTTCAGTCATTACTGAACATCGCAATGATGGATTTTGTCATCTTGAAAAGAAGTTGTGTATACTTCCCCAACCTTCAACCAATTTAAAATTGTAATGCCACAAGATAACCACTTAGCACTTGTATGCGCACTGAGTAAATGGATAGAAAACCATCTTGGCCGTGTCATTCATCTTGAAGAGCTTGCTGCTTACTCTGGCTATTCGCTTTGGCACATGCAGAAAATATTCAAAGAAGTCACGGGAATATCGCTTGGCAAATACATTCGCCAGAGACGCCTGGCCGGAGCGGTTTCCCTACTGAGAAACAGTTCATTGCCAATTTTTGATATTGCCCTGGACTTCGGCTTCGGTTCTCAATCTCACTTCACATATATGTTCCGTAAAGAATATGGCATTACACCTTATGATTTTCGCCAAAGTATAGATATTGAACTTGAAGTTAAACTTCCATTGCATCTGACTTACAACTGCGAATCATAAAGCTTGATATCGTCAGCGGCCATTGAATGGCCGCTCCTGCATGACCCCTCACGATCCCTTTTGTTAAATAACATTTTGTTATTTTTCTTTTCCGGTACATTAAGCATACACGGTTATCGATATTTTTCGACCAATGCCAAAGCAATCGCCTCCGTTTCTGCATCGGGACTGCCACTGATATCTGACGGGCGAAAATGCATCTGAAATGCTTGGATAATTTTATGGGTTGCATCATCCAGTAAACCCGTTTGAGGGATGCTATAGCCATAATGAGCCAAGGCTTTCTGTATTGATATTACTGATGCTGGCACATCAGGAGCCCTACCGGCCAAATGTTTATTGACTGTCACATGATCAGGCCAAGCACCGATCCCTTGTTCATAAAGTAATTGCCACGGGAAAACAGGCCCGGGATCTTCTTTTCTAAGTGGTGCTATATCACTATGACCAACAACATTCACAGCCTTAATTTGATAACGCTGAATAATATCTTTTGCCAATCGAATCACTGCATCAATTTGTGATGGGTGATATAAGCACCACTCTTTTTTGATAAAGTGTTGCTTAAATCCACAATTAACAATTTCAATACCAATAGAATAGCGGTTTAGACTTTGGTATCCATCCCATTCACTTTTTCCCGCATGCCATGCCCTTTCCTTTTCTGAAACCAATTGAAAAATAATCGGTTCTTTATTCTCATACTTTGGTTGAGAGGGAATAAGATAATGCGCGCTGACCTTTCCTCCCGTTAATACTTGTAGAGAGCGTCTATCATCCAAAGCCGTATAATGCAAAACAAGGAAATCAACTGAATCAACAGGTTGCTTAGTTGAATAAGGGTAGGAGTGATCAACGATATAACTATTTCTGTCTTCACGCTCAGGGGAATAAGAGCAGCCAATCAACAGAGTGATAAACACGCATGCTATTAATATTCTTATCATGATTGGTCAGATATTTTAAAAAAGTAACGTTATGATGACTATATAGTAGATGAAACTAAAATAGATGTGATATTTTATACTTTCAAGCATAATATTAAGAACAAATAAAAGCCGGGCATTTGTGAAATGGTCGAAATGCCCGGCTGATAATATTATTTTATATGAGCAATACCTTGTTACGGCTTTAGTCTATTACCCATCATCTTTCAAGTTACCGCTTTATTAGCGGCATCTTCAATCTATCTCTTGGGATATCCCCTTCAGTACTAACGAGTATCTTTCCCACTGTTATGCTCAGCATCATTATCCCAGATACCTTTTTCAACTTGCTGCTGAATTTCTGGGTAAGAGTTGATATTGAATGTTGGTAACTGACCCAATTTTCTCTGCCGGTTATAGTCTTTGGCCAGCTTTATCGCAATACCTGACAATAGCAGTATGGCAATCAGGTTAACAATAGCCATACAAGCCATCGATAAGTTAGCCATATTCCAAACCACAGGGACTTCTGCCAATGAACCAAACATCACCATTCCCAACGCAGCCAATCGCAGAATGAATAAACCGGCTGTGTGGTTACGTTCCAGGAATATCATGTTGCTTTCAGCATAAGCATAATTAGCAATGATCGATGTGAAGGCAAAGAAGAAAATAGCAATAGCAATGAAGGATGTTCCCCAATGCCCAACCGCGGATGACAATGCTCGCTGAGTCAATTCAATTCCGCTGATAGCCGTGACGTTTTCGTTGAGAACTCCAGAAGAGAGGATGATGACAGCCGTTGCACTACAGATAACGATGGTATCCATAAATACCCCCAACATCTGCACATAACCCTGAGAGGCAGGATGTGGAGGATATGGAGAAGCTGACGCCGCCGCATTTGGCGCAGAACCCATCCCTGCTTCATTCGAAAATAATCCGCGTTGAACACCCTGAAGCATTGCCTGAGAGATACCGTAGCCTAATGTTCCGGCTATCGCTTCCTGAAGGCCAAAGGCACTCTTGAAAATTAATGCAAATACATCTGGAATGCGTTCAATATTGTGACCAACAACCCAAAATGCCAGTATTAAATAAGCCCCTGCCATAAGCGGTACAACTAATTCCGCTACCCGTGCGATAGAACGCAATCCGCCGAAAATAATTACGCCACTGATGATGACTAATACAATACCGACATAAAGAGGTTTGATATTAAAGGCAAAGGCAGCCGCTTCCGCAATTGAGTTTGCCTGAACGGCATTAAATACAAGACCAAACGCGATAATAAGGAAGAATGAAAATAACACTCCCATCCATCGCTTATTGAGCCCCTTCTCCATATAGTAGGCAGGGCCACCTCGATAATTCCCTTGATCGTCTTTCGTCTTGTACAACTGGGCAAGCGTGCTTTCCACAAAGGAAGTTGCCATACCAATGAATGCCACTACCCACATCCAGAAAATAGCTCCTGGTCCACCGGCAGTAATTGCAATAGCAACCCCTGCTAAGTTACCGGTTCCTACACGGGCAGCTAGACTAGTACATAAAGCCTGAAAAGACGAAATGCCAGAACTATCTGATTTATTACTATTTTTCAGAATTGAAAACATGTGGCCAAAATGGCGAAGTTGTATAAAACCAGAACGCAGTGTGAAGTAGAGACCAACCCCAAGCAGCAGGTATATTAGTACATAGTCCCAAAGAATGTTGTTAATGAAGTTAATCGGATCCGTCAAGATATTTTCCCCTTACTAATTAAAACATTAGCTGACCATAATGCAGTATCCGGCGAAATTTTGTTGTGCTTAATTTCCTTTATTAATGAACAGGTAATACAATTCTGTATACAAAAAACACAGAGATACTAGCCAGTAAAACGAAAAGAATGTAACACAAGATCTATTTCAATGGGTAACTTTTAATGAATTTTTTACATTTACTTTAGCGTTACTAAACATTTCTTTTGGTATTCATAATGCCTCATTCCCCATATCAAGCCTGTTTGACTCATTTTGCAAATAATAAATACGAGAATTTTCCTTTCCTATATATAAGTAAGGAGCATTAATTGATTAACAATTTAGCCCAAAATAAGAAACCATTGAATAACCAAATGGCAATCATAATAAAATAACACCAACGCAATAACCTTACAAAAAGAGAGTGTTAATCAAAAGTTCTTGATGCCAAGTTACACAAATGTACCAAACAAATTTAGATGGTCACTCTGAGTGATATCGTTTACATAGCAATAATCTAATTCATTAAAAACCACAAAATAATTACAAAATTTAATATTGAAATTTCTAATATTTTTGGAAACATATAGCAATATTTTTCTTCAAATGAGCTTATTAAATTTTAATACTGTGATAGTTGGAAAAAGCCACCATCCCATATTAAAATTTTCAATTGTTATTTTTACGGTAGGAAATCACAACAGCAAGTTAATAACATGTTAATATTCCACTATCTGGCCATCAGGTAATCTGCAAGTGAGGTTATAATTGATGTTAGAGCGCAAAAGAAAAAACCCCGCGGACAACATACTGCCCAAAAGAGTTTATAGAGGAAAATCAAAGTATGAATATCATCCTGCAACAGGCGGTTCAATCTCTATCTGCTGTTTGAGTTCACCTGTATCCGTTGTTTGGAAAGAGTACAATAAGATTGTCGAAAAAATAGAAAAAAACAGCACATAGAGCTTAATATATGTTGAAGTTAATAAAAAAACGGGAGTCACCACTCCCGTTGACTCCACGGCATTACACTATTTGAATAAAATTCATTAAATACATCAAAAATAACCTATACCACAAAATATCTTTCCATTCCTTATATTAATGAATGGCATTTCCAAAAGACCCACAAAAATCAGATATCCTGACGTTTTATTTCTAACAACTAAGCACTATAGCGTTGGGCCCAAATAGGTTCCGAATTGCACCTTTTACTAAAAATATGGTCTTTCAAAATTCGTGCTACTCTATAAAACTCACCCTATGAGTATCTCGAACAAGATAGTAAACAATGGAGTATTGCTTATGTGTATAAGTAAGAGCCTAAAAAATATTGTTATTTCTTCTCTAACCGTCCTGTTTTTATCAGTGCCAGCTATCGCAAAAGATGGAACATTGATTAACTTACCTGATAAACGATTTGCCGTTATATCAGTCGGTGATCTGGAAAGTGAATCAATTGGCAGCTATTCAATCGCTGTTTTCAAAGATAAAGAGCTCTCAGAATTTGAAACTGGTGCCATTTTTTCCCGTGACGGTTCAGTGTTTGATGATAACAATAAACCCAGGATTACATTTGCAGACATCAACGATGATGGCGCCAAAGAATTAATTGTCACCAAGCTTTCGGTAGGATCTGGAAATTATCTGGAAGTTGATGCGCTCAAAATTACTGACAAAAATGTTAACCTTCTTACTCGCATCAATATAAACGGTAAGAATGATCCCGTTAAAGCACTCCGTGCATTATGTAAAAGAGGTCAGTGTGTAGAGCAGAAACACCAATAAACGCATATTTAACAAGTCCGATTTTCTACCGGGATTCGGCACAAACAATGAATAATGTACTATTGTTAATGTTGTCACCACTACCATGGTATAGTCGATCAAGAGGAAATTATGAAACGTCTTTTACTGCCACTTTTCCTTGCCCCATTCTTCTCTTATGCCGCTCAGACGAATGTAGATAAAACAGTAGAAACCTATTGTGATTTGTTTGGAAAAGTCTCTGTCGAAGCATTTAAAACCAATGACTCACCTGATGCGATAGCTCAAAAAGCTTTTAGTGAATTAAGCAATAAGGGGTTCGATCTTAAAGAAATCCATAGCAACAAGAATGAGTTTATTGCATCTATCAAACAAACCGTTACAGAAGTCAGAAAAAATAAACAGGCATTCCCGAGTACCCGCCATTTTGATGAATCGTTGGATAAATCAGTCAAAGCCTGCAAAGAGCAAACAAAGCATTCCTTATCTCAGGGGGTTAAATAAACTTCCGATAGAGCGACTGACTCATGTCGTCGCTCTATTTCATTAATATCTATACCTTTATCTTTCAAATTGTTGTTTTGTTGACTGTGCTACAACTTGAAATCTGTCAGGTATATATCAATTCTGTGGAATAAATTTCATTCCGATAAAAGTACGCACTGCATTTCCCCTTTCAATCTGATGGTGAAATATCCGTCTTTCTGCTTTAATCTGTGCCTGATGCATATTTTGATGTTGCTGGAGCCGATGCCCCAACAACATATGAGCAAGTCGACGGTTAGCATGCTGACTGCGCTCGGACTGTACTTTGATGCTAATACCACTGGCAATATGCACTGCCCGAACCGCTGATTCTGTTTTATTAACATGCTGACCACCGGGGCCAGAAGCTTTCAATGTTTCAAACCGAATTTCGCTTTCTTTCATTTCCGGCATCGGTTCAAACTGCCTCACACCAATAAACCAATTTTTACGACCTGCTCCTTTTCGCCAAGGACTTTCGCAGATCCATTTAATCGTACCATTCCAACACTCAAATAGTTGTTGTTCATTTTTTCCATGAATAGCCACTAATACCGAACGCAACGTACCGGAACGCAATCCCCTTTCTTCCTCCAGAATATTCGCTCTTACGCTCAATTCTTCGGCTTCTTGAATCAATCGCTCCAACGCCTTATTAACAGCTAACATACATTCATCTGGCCCTTGAGCCGAGGAAATCTGCAACAATATCACTCATTGCCTCCCCGCGTTTTATATGTCAGAACAGGTTTCAGCCGCGCTATCAATTGAATTAAACCAGCCTGTAACATAGCTTCCATTACGCCATCAATAGGTTTATAGGCTTCTGGCGCTTCTTGAAAAATCAGCTGCTTATCTAAGCAAATGACTCGGCTACCCAATGCAGTACGAGAAAGTTGCACAGCATTATAACGCCCGCTCAAGCGTTCCTTACATTCACCACGCATCCATTTCCGCCCCGCTCCATGCGCAAGAGAAAACAAACTCTGTTCACTGGGTAGCGGTTGCACTAGGTAACTGTAATCTCCTCGAGATCCCGGAATAATTACCGGGCCTTGGTCTGCGGGCGTTGCTCCCTTGCGGTGTAACCAGCCATCAACACCGCCAATAGTACATGGCGTAAGCAAATTATGTGAGACATCAAGCAAATGCTCTCCGTTGGCCCGCCAGCGTTTCAGCATTCTTTCAGCAATTAATTGTCGGTTAAAACAAGCATAATCCAACGCTTGTTGATGTTGCTGAAGGTAATTCTGAGCCTGTGAGCTTGATGCAACCAACCCATTATGCCCATGCTCACGGACATGTTGCTCAAGGATCATTTGCCCCATACCACGTGAACCACTGTGTACCAATAACAGAAGCTGCTGTTTATTTAGTTGCCATGTTTCGAGCAGTTCCGGTTGATAAATTTCATCCAATTGCTGCAACTCAGCAAAATGATTTCCACCACCAATCGTTCCCGGTGAATGGAAAAAATATTCAGGTATATCGTCAGGTAAATCTTCTGCTTTCAAGGGAGCGTCAATGGAACCAAGCCGTTTCTCCAGCTTATCCAATGACCATTTATTCAGTGTCAAATCTGTTCGCCACAATGCCATACCGCAACCAATATCGTTCCCGATAAGTGCCGGATAGAAATGTGACTGTGTAAAAAATGCCGCACCAACTGGATATCCTCTGCCGGGATGGAGATCTGGCAGACCGACAACGCGAACCATCTCAGGAAGTTGTGCTGTCGTTTCAAGCTGCTGGATAGCCTTGCCTTCCAGCCAAGTGTTTTCTGTTACGATAAGCTGTACGTTTGGTGCAGCCGAATACAAAGTATTGCCCATAGATCAACCTTATGATCAATGAAAAAATAAGGGTGCGGTCAGGCCTTCCTAGCCAAGCAATACTGAAAAAACTAATTTCGTAATTAGC
Organism: Xenorhabdus entomophaga; assembly: GCF_037996725.1. NCBI lineage: Bacteria > Pseudomonadati > Pseudomonadota > Gammaproteobacteria > Enterobacterales > Morganellaceae > Xenorhabdus > Xenorhabdus entomophaga. The sequence continues at coordinate 47,535 of NZ_JBBMXH010000012.1, read as the reverse complement.
TATGGACTGGCCTGAAAAGAGTCATTGTTATTGTCATCATGATAAATTCCTCCTTTTCAGTTGTTAGTGGGGTTTAATGAATAGCTGCATTTTGCAGACGCAGCATCATACTTCAAGTTTTATTATAATTACCAGTATTTTCTTTGAATTTATTTTTATTAGATCAACTGAATGATGATTTAATCAGTTTATTTTTAATTTCAACTAGTGATTGATTTGAATGCAATTCCACCACCTTGCAACTGCATTCATATCCATTATTACAAGATATTTATAATAAAGGATGTACATCATTTACTGTTTTCCCTGTCATATAAAATAGCCATGACATTGAGAATATTTACCGTCAAAATCCGCATGTTCAGATTATTATAATTACGGAGAAGAATAATCATCAAATTTTAAAGGTAAAGCTATGTATGTTGTCAAAAACAAAGAAAGAACTAAAAAAATATTTATTAGCATCGTAAAAGAGTATTGAGGTGATGATAATTTTCTTTTTTCTAAACCCAATTGTTTTCCATCTAAAAGATACTGATTATCTTCAATTTTAAAAAGTATCTCTTTCGCCCGCTCAATATCACAATGATGGACAAGGAGTTTCACCCCTCCAAATGCCTGAGAGCACATGTAGTTATTCCATACGATATCTTCATCTATCACTACCGCACAAATGCCTTCTGATAACATTCTACCCAGGATAATGTGAGCATCTATTGGTGACAGAAAATTTGCCAATAACCGCATATTTCCTCTCTGAAGATAGCTGTTCCACATAAGCGCACCATAGTGAGATAAGTTATCAATAAGTATAAACCATTATTGGATATCTATTCAGTTACGCAATCAATTACATGTGAGAGATGATTGCATCACCGAACTCGCTGCATTTCAGCGGGTAGCACGATCCATCAGACATTCGAAATCGTAAATAACAGTCTTGGCAGCAATTACGCTAATGGTGCCATCAAGGTTAGCCACAGTGAGCGCATTACTTTCAATTACCCCTAAAAGATCAGCCGGTGTGGTTGTGCTCACATTCAGTTTTAGAGCAGTTTGTCCAATAAGTTGAACTTGCTGTAGAGTATGACAAAACAACATATCATCTTGCTATCAACGGCATTGTTCCCAGTGTTGCTTTATCCTACAGTAACAACGTACGTTTCTGTAGGTGACTGGTATGTGTATAGTTATATGCTAATGCTAATCGCGTTTAGTTTTGTCAAGTAATGACACTAAATAGGATAATGATGAACGAAAAAATACTTTTAGTTACAGGCTCTAGTCGAGGTATTGGAGCGGCTACCGCTATACTGGCAGCAAATAAAGGATACTCTATATGTTTAAATTATTTAAACGATGAAAAGTCTGCGTTTAAAGTCCGTGATGAGATTTTGAATCTGGATGCCAAATGTATCGCTGTACGTGCTGACGTTTCCAATGAGCATCAAGTAAAAAAAATGTTCGACGACATTGATACTCAGCTAGGAAGTATTACTCACCTTGTCAATAATGTTGGAATCTTAAAACAAAAAATGCCCTTAATTGATATGGATGGGGAACGATTTCAACAAGTACTATTAACTAATGTAATGAGTCATTTTTATTGCTCTTCTGAGGCGATTAAGCGTATGTCGATTTCCAGAGGAGGCTCTGGAGGTTCAATTGTTAACGTTTCATCAGGTGCATCGAAAAGTGGCTCACCTTTCGAATACATTGATTATGCTGCTTCGAAAGGTGCAGTTGATACATTTACTACAGGATTATCTAAAGAAGTCGCCGCTGACGGCATACGAGTCAACTGCGTTCGCCCGGGAGGCATTTACACCGATATTCATGCTGATGGCGGCGAGCCTTCTAGAGTTGAACGTATTGCCAAGAACTTCCCGATGCAAAGAGGTGGAACTCCTGAAGAGGTTGCAAATGCGATTCTTTGGCTACTTAGTGACGAAGCTTCATTCGTGACTGGAAGCCTTACAGACTTATGCGGTGGTTTATAAATTGGTTGACTATCAAACTGCGCAAACGACTACACCGGTAGATGTCAGGCCTGAACTAATACATATTGAGTGAGAGAAGAAACTCCGGCAACTTTCCATGAACAACGCTCATTGTCGGAGCGTCTATACCGCGAACAAGGTATCAATACGAAGACATTATTAGGACACAGGAGTCAGGCAATGACAGACAAATACCATGATGATAGGGGCAAAGATTGGGTTGTTCTGGCTGTGAAATAACGGTTAATTTTTAATCAGTTTTGCAGAAGAATTTTTCAATATCTAAAAATAACGGGAACCATTAAGCCCCCGTTATCTATTCAGTTACGCAATCAATTACATGTGAGAGATGATTGCATCACCGAACTCACTACATTTCAGTAGCTTAGCGCCTTCCATCAGACGCTCAAAATCGTAAGTTACGGTCTTGGCAGCAATGGAACCTTCAACACCTTTAACGATTAAGTCGGCAGCCTCGAACCATCCCATGTGGCGTAACATCATCTCAGCGGAGAGAATGACAGAGCCCGGGTTGACTTTATCCTGACCCGCATATTTAGGTGCAGTACCGTGTGTCGCTTCGAACAATGCACACTCGTCACCAATGTTTGCACCCGGGGCGATACCGATACCACCAACCTGCGCAGCCAGTGCATCAGAAATGTAGTCACCATTCAGGTTCATACAAGCGATAACGTCATATTCAGCAGGGCGAAGCAGGATTTGTTGCAGGAAAGCATCTGCAATCACATCCTTGATAATAATGTCTTTGCCACTCTTAGGATTTTTGATCTTAACCCACGGGCCGCCATCCAGCAGTTCTCCGCCAAATTCAGTGCGGGCCAATTCATAACCCCAATCTTTAAAGGCACCTTCAGTGAATTTCATGATGTTGCCTTTATGAACCAGAGTCACGGATTCACGATCATTATCAATAGCATATTCAATTGCAGCACGCACCAAGCGTTTAGTGCCCTCTTCTGAGCAAGGCTTCACGCCGATGCCACACTGTTGAGGGAAACGAATTTTGCTAACACCCATTTCATCTTGCAGGAATTTGATGACCTTGTCCGCTTCCGCTGAACCGGCTTTCCACTCGATACCCGCATAGATATCTTCAGCATTTTCGCGGAAAATGACCATATCAGTCAGCTCAGGCTGTTTAACAGGGCTTGGCGTACCTTGATAGTAACGAACCGGGCGCAGGCAGACATACAGATCCAATTGCTGGCGCAGCGCCACATTCAGCGAGCGGATGCCGCCACCGACTGGCGTTGTCAGAGGACCTTTGATAGCAACACGGTATTCACGGATCAAATCCAGTGTTTCATCTGGCAACCAAACATCTTTACCATAAACATGTGTGGATTTTTCACCTGTGTAGATTTCCATCCAAGAAATTTTGCGCTCGCTGCTATAAGCTTTCTGAACAGCAGCATCCACAACTTTCAGCATGACCGGCGTAACATCAACACCAATGCCATCCCCTTCGATGTAAGGGATTACAGGGTTATTCGGAACATTTAATTTACCTTTGGCATCGATAGTAATTTTTTTACCTTCCGCCGGAACAACTACTTTGCTTTCCATTAACCTCTCCTTTCAAATAAACGCAATGCCTTGTTAAATTTTTGTAAGGGACGTGTCAATACTACTTGAATATTCTGCAAACGCCAATGGTCACAGATTTAAGGTATAATACGCACCCTAATTTTTCACGATGGCTTATCATGACAAAAATCTCTTTTAAAAAACGCAAACTTAACCGATTCAGCCAAAGAAAAAATGACAATACGATAAAAAAACTAACAGGCCCTCGTCGGGTATTAATCTTTAACAAACCTTATGATGTTCTTCCCCAATTCACCGATGAAATGGGAAGAACAACGTTAAAAGATTTTATTCCGTTTACTGATGTTTATGCCGCAGGACGTTTGGATCGCGACAGCGAAGGGTTACTCGTGTTGACCAATGACGGTAAATTACAAGCCAGATTGACTCAACCTCACAAAAAAACAGCTAAAGTTTATTATGTTCAGGTAGAAGGTATTCCTGATGAAGCAGCTCTGGGTAAGCTGCGCAATGGCGTCACGTTAAAAGATGGCCCGACGCTACCTGCCGGCGCAGAACGAGTGGAAGAACCAGAATGGCTCTGGAAACGAACACCCCCCATTCGAGAGCGAAAAAATATTCCCGTAAGCTGGCTCAAGATAACGCTATATGAAGGCCGTAACCGTCAGGTACGCAGAATGACTGCTCATGTTGGTTTTCCCACATTGCGCCTAATTCGTTTCAGTATGGATTCGATACAATTAAGCTCATTGCCCCCCGGAGAATGGAGAGAAATTAATCTTGTTTAGTCCACACATCACTGTTGCCTGTATTGTACATGCAGAAAATAAATTTCTGGTTGTCGAAGAATTCATTAATGGCAAATCTCTCTGGAATCAGCCTGCCGGCCATCTCGAGGCCGGAGAAACATTGCAGGAAGCCGCTGAACGGGAATTATGGGAAGAAACAGGGATTCGTTCTCAGCCACAGAAATTTTTGAAATTATACCAATGGGTTGCTCCAGACGGAACGCCATTTATCCGTTTCCTGTTCTTGGTTGAAATGGAAAAAATCATTGATACCAATCCACAAGATGACGATATCCATTGCTGCCACTGGTTAAGTGCAGAAGAAATTCTTAACAGTTCACAACTACGCTCACCATTGGTCGCTGAAAGTATTCGCTGTTATTTAGAACACAAGGCGTATCCTCTATCAATATTGGACAGTTACGGCCCTCCTTTTGAAAATGGCCGCATAAATAAAAAAATCGAATAGAAAGAACGTGAGACGTTTGATGCACCACAGCCATCAACGTGCTAAAGTATTGCGTTTGTTTTTTTCCGCAGTGAGATATATCCATGTCAGATAACAGCCAGAAAAAAGTCATTGTCGGAATGTCCGGCGGTGTTGATTCATCAGTTTCCGCCTACCTTCTGCAACAGCAGGGCTACCAGGTAGCTGGCCTGTTCATGAAAAACTGGGAAGAAGACGATGGTGAAGAGTATTGCTCGGCTGCCGCCGATCTTGCCGATGCGCAAGCCGTTTGTGACAAGCTGGGCATTGAACTGCATACCATCAATTTTGCAGCCGAATATTGGGATAATGTATTCGAACATTTTCTTGCTGAATATAAAGCTGGCAGAACCCCAAATCCGGACATTCTCTGCAATAAAGAGATCAAATTCAAAGCGTTTCTAGAGTTTGCCGCTGAGGATTTGGGTGCTGACTACATTGCAACCGGGCACTATGTCCGTCGTCGGGATGTAGATGGTATTAGCCAATTACTTCGCGGTCTGGATGGCAATAAAGATCAAAGCTATTTCTTATATACCTTAAGTCACCAACAGGTTGCCAAGAGTCTGTTCCCCGTCGGAGAACTCGAAAAACCTGAAGTGCGCCGCATTGCCGAAGAACTCGGTCTGGTCACGGCAAAGAAAAAAGATTCAACGGGTATCTGCTTTATTGGTGAGCGCAAATTCCGTGATTTTCTGGGACGCTATTTGCCTGCCCAACCGGGCCCAGTTATGACAGTAGACGGGCAAACTATCGGCCAGCATTCTGGCTTGATGTACCATACACTGGGTCAACGCAAAGGGTTGGGAATCGGCGGAACGAAGGATGGCAGTGAAGAGCCATGGTATGTTGTTGATAAAGATGTCCAAAACAATACGCTTCTTGTTGCTCAAGGCCATGAACATCCTCGCCTGATGTCTGTCGGTTTGATTGCACAGCAACTTCATTGGGTTGATCGCCAGCCATTGAAGGCAAAAATCCGTTGTGTAGTGAAAACGCGTTACCGTCAGCACGATATTCCCTGCACTATCGTTCCTCTAGGCGAAGATAAAATTGAAATTCGTTTTGATAGCCCTGTTGCCGCTGTCACTCCCGGCCAATCAGCCGTGTTTTATCAAGATGAAGTCTGTCTCGGTGGTGGCGTGATCGAACAACGTATACAGGAGTAATTGTGGCTAAAAATTATTACGACATTACGCTGGCGCTGGCAGGTATCTGCCAGTCAGGCCGTCTGGTACAAAAGCTTGCTCATGAAGGCCAGTGTGATAATGATGCTTTTGAAATGATGCTCAACAGTATCTTGAATATGAATCCGGCATCCACCTTGGATGTTTTTGGCAACAATGCCTGTAACCTCCGCATTGGCCTTGATGCTATGCTGGGCATGTTCAATGGCTCACATAGCGGCGTTTCTGCTGACCTTACCCGCTATATGCTGGGTTTAATGGCTCTGGAACGTCATCTGAGTAAAAATCAATCTTCTGCTAATGAATTAGCAAACCGCATCAACCAGTTAGAACGTCAGCAAGCCTATTTTGAACCGATGTCAGAAGGGATGCTCAACGCTCTTGCTGGGATTTATGTCGACGTCATCAGTCCACTGGGGCCTCGTATCCAAGTGACAGGGTCACCTGATGTATTACGTAATACACTCATTCAGGCAAAAGTCAGATCAGTTTTACTGGCGGGCATTCGCAGTGCTGTTTTATGGAAACAAGTTGGCGGTACCCGCCTGCAAATCATGTTTTCCCGTCAGCGCCTGATCAAACAGGCAAAAGATATTCTTGCTCGTTGTTAAACAAAAATTATCAGACACAAATTGTTAAATAAAATCCGGGAGTTGCTACCAATGGAATTATCCTCACTGACCGCTGTTTCTCCAATTGATGGCCGTTACGGCGATAAAGTCAGCGCGCTACGCGCCATTTTTAGTGAGTTCGGCTTACTGAAATTTCGTGTGCAGGTCGAAGTACGTTGGCTGCAAAAACTGGCCGCTACAGCAGAAATCAAAGAAGTCCCTGCTTTTGACGCCAACGCAAACGCTTACCTTGATGAAATTATTGCAAATTTCAATGAACAAGATGCGTTGCGTATCAAAGAAATTGAACGCACAACCAACCATGACGTTAAGGCTGTTGAATATTTTCTGAAAGAAAAAGTCGCACATATTCCGGCTTTGCATCAAGTTGCGGAATTTATTCATTTTGCCTGCACATCAGAAGATATCAATAACCTGTCACATGCCTTGATGCTTAAAACTGCCCGTGAAGAAGTTTTATTGCCTCAATGGCGCCAGTTGATCGACACCATCACGCGTATGGCGCACGATTATCGCGATCTTCCTCTGCTATCACGTACTCACGGGCAACCAGCGACCCCTTCTACCGTCGGCAAGGAGCTGGCTAACGTAGCTTATCGTATGGAACGCCAATTCCGTCAGCTCAGTCAGGTAGACATTCTGGGTAAAATCAACGGGGCAGTCGGTAACTATAATGCGCACCTGTCAGCCTATCCACACATTGACTGGCATCAATTCAGCGAATCATTTGTGACTTCTCTGGGTATCCAATGGAATCCGTATACCACACAGATCGAACCTCATGACTACATTGCAGAACTGTTTGATTGTGTAGCGCGTTTCAATACCATTCTGATCGATTTTGATCGCGATATCTGGGGTTACATCGCCCTGAATCATTTCAAACAAAAAACCATTGCTGGGGAAATCGGTTCTTCCACCATGCCACATAAAGTCAATCCAATTGATTTCGAAAACTCAGAAGGAAATCTGGGATTGGCAAACGCCGTTCTGGGGCACCTTGCCAGCAAACTTCCTGTTTCCCGTTGGCAGCGTGACTTAACGGATTCAACCGTGCTGCGCAATCTTGGCGTAGGTCTGGGATATGCTCTGATTGCTTATCAATCCACGATGAAAGGGTTAAGTAAGTTAGAGGTTAATGAACAACGCCTACTGGATGAGCTGGATCACAACTGGGAAGTGCTGGCGGAGCCTATTCAAACTGTTATGCGCCGTTATGGCATTGAAAAACCGTATGAAAAATTGAAGGAATTGACACGCGGTAAACGTGTTGATGCAGAAGGAATGAAAACGTTCATCGATGGCCTTGAACTTCCTGAAGCGGAAAAAGAACGCCTTAAATCCATGACGCCAGCAAATTACATTGGTTATGCCACTTCGCTGGTTGATAAGTTGAAGTAAACGTTCTTCTATGCAAATGGGCGGATATATTCCGCCCATACTCAATACGCCTCATCCAAATTGTACTTCAACGACATTTAACTGATTTTCTTAATTAGCTGAACTTCCTACCAAAAATCACCTGCAAATCTTATGCTTTCAGTATTAAAACAGAACTGAAACGAAAATAACTCTCTATTGGGAACCATAGTTAATGCGTAGATAATCACAGAGTTTGAAGAAGTGAATAAAATCAGCAGAACAATGGGTTAAAATATAGAGAGCAAACTCTCCAAAAACAGCCTAACCTTATATAAAATATAAATAGGTTGTAAATTTATTTTCTATTTCTATCTAAACATTTGTTTTTAAATGGTTCACTCATTAACATACCAACAAAGTCTAAATAGTTACTATACTTAAGGTTACTCATAAAAAGAATTACCCATAATTTTATTTAATATTTATTGACGAATTTGACTACTTAGCTATTTTAAATTTACTTGGTAAACGTTACTGATTAGCATAAGGAATCATTATGCGGATATTGATTGTTGAAGATAACGCATTACTTCGTCATCACTTAACCGTACAACTGCGGGATATTGGGCATCAAGTCGATGCTGCGGAGAATGCTAAAGAAGCCGATTATTATCTTAAAGAAAGTCATCCTGATATTGCTATCGTTGATCTGGGTTTACCTGGCGAGGACGGGCTGAGTATGTTACGCCGTTGGCGTAATGAGCAGATTAACTTACCTATCCTTGTCCTTACTGCTCGCGATAGCTGGCAAGAAAAAGCGACTGTGTTAAACGCAGGAGCAGATGATTATGTGACTAAGCCTTTCCATCTGGAAGAAATTAATGCCCGGATACAAGCATTAATGCGACGTAATAATGGTTTGGCATCACAATTAGTTGAAATTTCACCTTTTTTAATTGATCTTTCACGAAAAGAGTTTTCTATCAATAGTACCAATATCAAGTTGACCGCCTTTGAATACACTATTATTGAAACCTTGATGCGTAATAATGGCAAGGTTGTCAGTAAAGAGTCGTTAATGCGCCAGTTATATCCTGATGCCGAATTACGTGAGAGTCATACAATTGATGTATTAATGGGACGATTAAGGAAAAAAATATTGAGTGAATGGTCCAAGGAGGTGATAGTCACCGTCCGTGGTCAAGGATACCGTTTTGACGTGAAATCACATGATGCGTAATTTCGCTGAAAAACATCTTTCTTTAAGAACCCGGTTCCTCATAGCAACAGCAGCGATTATTTTAGCCTTAACGCTATCATATGGAATTGTCGCTATTGTTGGGTATTTAGTGAGTTTTGATAAAACAACCTACTCTATACTCCGGAGCCAAAGTAATTTATTTTTTACGCTTGCTCAATGGAATAACGACAAGCTGGAAATTCTTATTCCAAAGCATTTTTCCATGAACCCACGCTTATCAGTTCTGATTTATGACAATAAGGGAAATATACTCTGGCGTCAGAATAATGTACCTGAACTGGAAAAAATGCTCGACCCTAATTGGCTGAAAAAAGATGGCTTACATGAACTAGAGACAAATCTCAAAGAAAAAGGGGATTTTCTTTATAATCAGGCATCAAATCAAGGCGATAAAAACAAGTCAGTCGACGATAATGATGTGTTGTTAACCTATTCGGTGGCGGTCAATATTTATCCCGCAACTGATAGGCTGCCTGCATTGACTATCGCCATTATTGATATCATGCCACAGGATGTACAAGAATCAGCGAAGGTCTGGGAATGGTTTGGATATGTGTTAATAGCCAACCTACTGCTGGTTATTCCACTCATTTGGCTTGCTGCTGATTGGAGCCTTCGTCCCATTAAGTCACTGATTACTCAAATAAGCTCTTTAGAAAACGGAGAACGAGAAAAACTTGATGAAAATCCCCCCACAGAATTAAAAAAACTGGTCAGGAACTTAAATTCCCTATTAAACAATGAGCGTAAACGCTATGCAAAATACCACACAACGCTTTCTGATTTAACGCATAGCCTGAAAACACCTTTGGCAGTGCTGCAATCGACCCTGCGCTCTCTGCGTCCCCCTCAAAAAATGACCATTGAACAAGCTGAACCCATCATGCTTGAGCAAATTGATCGGATATCCCAACAAATCGGCTACTATCTGCATCGAGCCAATATGCACAGTGATCATCCCCTGCTCCTTAGACAAGTTTCTTCCGTCCCAACCTTGCTGGATAGCCTTATCAGTGCGCTGACGAAAGTCTATCAACATAAAGGCATCAGTATTACGCTGGATGTATCCCCTGAAGTGACATGGCTAGGTGAAAAGAATGACTTTCTGGAAGTCATGGGAAGTATTCTGGATAACGCCTGTAAATATTGCCTGGAGTTTGTCAGAGTCACCGCCACCATGGGAGAAAACTCTGTCACCATAATAGTTGATGACGATGGTCCCGGAGTACCACCAGACAAACGTGAAATGATTTTTCAGCGTGGGTTACGAGCTGATACATTGCGGGTAGGACAAGGGTTAGGTCTGTCGATAGCTTCTGAAATTGTCGAGCAATATGCAGGCACTATCAGTATTGAAGATAGCCCACTTGGTGGGGCCAGAGTGAGCGTGATATTTCGGGTGCAGCAAATCAATGTCGCTGATAGCTAGGTGGCTGATACCTAGCTGTCTGATAGTTAAGTGATTGTCATAACAATCGCGAAATATTTCAACCAAATCTGATATCGCCGTTAACTATTCGTTATAATAGCGCGAAATTCACTTCTCACTTCAGGATGTCACCATGGATTATCAGCTGAATCTGGACTGGCAGGCGTTTTTGCAAAACCACTGGCAAAAACGACCATTGCTGATTAAGCAGGGTTTCCATCAGTTTATCGATCCCCTTTCTCCCGATAAACTGGCGGGTCTGGCGATGGAAAATGAAATTGATAGCCGTTTGGTCAGCCAGAAAAACGGGCGCTGGGAAGTTTCCCATGGGCCATTTGAATCCTACGACCATTTAGGCGAGAAAGACTGGTCATTGCTTGTACAGGCCGTCAACCATTGGCATCTCCCCTCCTCTGCACTTATGAAGCCTTTCCGTGTGCTATCTGACTGGCGCACGGATGATTTGATGATCTCTTTCTCTGTGCCCGGTGGTGGTGTCGGCCCTCATCTTGATCAATATGATGTTTTTATCATTCAGGGAAAAGGTCGTCGGCGCTGGCGCGTAGGCGAGAAAATACCAATGAAACAACATTGCCCTCATCCTGATTTATTACAGGTTGATCCCTTTGAGGCAATTATCGATGAAGAAATGTTGCCGGGCGATATACTTTATATTCCACCGGGTTTCCCACACGAAGGCTATGCTATTGAAGATTCGCTGAATTATTCGGTCGGATTCCGTGCCCCCAACGCCCGTGAGTTATTCAGTGGATTTGCTGATTATATTCTGGCAAATGAATTAGGCAGCTATCGTTACAGCGATCCTGACCTGAAATTCCGTGATAATCCAGCCTTGGTCCAAACAAATGAACTGGATTCACTGCGTTTAATGATGCGTGAATTGCTGGAACAACCCGAAACTTTCCAAAACTGGTTTGGTGAATTTATCTCGCAATCACGCCATGAATTGGATCTTGCACCACCTGAACCACCTTATGAAAGTGACGAGATTTATGAATTGCTGAAACAGGGTGAAGAGCTAAATCGGTTGAGTGGATTGCGCGTCTTGCGTGTCGGTGATCAATGTTTCGTCAATGGAGAGTTGATGGATACTTCTCATATCCACGCTGCTGATGCGCTTTGTCAATATGATAAAGTCAACGCCAGTCTTTTGGGCGATGCGATCGATGATGTTCGATTTATCAGCCTGCTCACAGCCTTAGTCAATAGTGGTTATTGGTATTTTAATGATTAATTCGTGAACAAAGGGGCGCTCTTTTGCCCCTTTTCTCATATTTTCTAACCTGAGATACTTATTTCTGAACCGTTATCGCTAACCGGGGATTCAGGCTGTTTTACTGAATTCTGTTTTACTGAATCTGGTTTATGTTATCGGTTATAAAGGGAAAATAGCCTGTTGGTGTCATAGCATTAATCAGGTATTGCTCTATTTTCATGACTTGCTGCCAATTCAGCAATCCGCATGATAACGCTAACTGCCTGCTCCATACCTTCCAGCGAAATGAATTCGTGCTTACTGTGATAATTATATCCTCCGGTAAAAATATTCGGACAAGGTAACCCACGATAAGATAACTGTGCTCCATCCGTACCACCCCGAATTGGCTGGATAATCGGTTCAATACCACAATCCAGCATGGCTTGTTTAGCCAACGCAATCACATGCGGATGTTTAATTATCTCATTGTGCATATTGTAATAATCATCATCAATCGTCAGCTCTATATAGCAATCCGGATGCAGCCTTTTTCCTACTTTTCCAGCAATGGCGAGTAGTGTTTTTTTACGTTTATCAAAATTTGTACTGTCGAAATCCCGGATGATATAGTGCATCTCAGCACGCTCTACCGTGCCTTTCATGTTCAGCAAATGATAAAAACCTTCACGATCTTCTGTATGTTCAGGCGTCTCTTCGGCTGGCAATTCATGGTGAATACGCATTGCCAGTGACAAGGCATTGACCATTACGCCTTTGGCACTGCCGGGATGAGCTGTGTTACCCGCAATCTTAATAAGCACTGATGCTGCATTAAAGTTCTCAAATTCCAATTCCCCCACACCTCCGCCATCAACGGTATAGGCCCATTCAGCACCAAAAGCCGCTATATCAAAATAGTGCGCCCCTTTCCCAATCTCTTCATCAGGCGTGAACGCAATCCGGATATCGCCATGCGGAATATTTTTTTGCTGCAAACGCACCATAGCGGTAATGATTTCAGCGATACCTGCTTTATCATCCGCACCTAACAGGGTTTTTCCATCGGTCGTAATCAACGTTTTTCCCAGCAAGTTATGCAATATCGGAAACATCACCGGCGACAGCACTTCATCGCCTATTCCCAATGCAATATCACCGCCACGGTAATTTTCCAAAACTTGAGGATTAACATGCTTTCCAGAAAAATCCGGTGAGGTATCAAGATGCGCAATAAAGCCAATCACCGGTACAGGCCAGGCAACATTTGATGGTAATGTAGCCATAACACATCCTCGCTCATCGAAAGTAGTATCGGCAAAGCCGAGCTGAATCAGCTCCTCATATAAGGCGTTAGCGAGTTGTAGTTGACCACCGCTGCTGGGAATGGTCTTAGCGGATGGTTTTGATTGAGTATTAAATGCAATATATTTAAAAAAACGCTCTAATAGTCTATCCATCTTCTCCCCCTAATTTATGTGGGTTTATTATGAAGAAGATGAATAGAGCAGGTATTGCGTCAAATCAGCTTTTATCTGCCTTCACCTGCTGAATTAAAGACTGAACATATTGAGTAACAATTTCGCTGGCATAGCCATAGTGTTTTTCATCGAACTGACTTTCAACCTGACTGGGTTCCAGATTCAGCTCAACCGTATGTGCTCCAGATAATTTTGCTTCATGTACAAAACCGGCAGCAGGGTAAACGTGACCTGATGTTCCGATAGCGATAAAGATATCGGCGTCAGTCAAAGCAGAATAGATTTGCTCCATACCTAATGGCATTTCCCCGAACCACACGACATGAGGACGCAACAGAGATGGGAATTGGCAACAATGACAACGCTCTTCCATGCTTAGTTCAGCCGTCCATTCAATCACCTGCCCAGACTGGCAACAACGGACTTTCAGCAATTCACCGTGCATATGTAACACACGGTGATTCCCCGCACGTTCATGCAAATTGTCAATATTTTGTGTCACCAATAGAAAATGGTCACCAAGCACCCGTTCAAGCTCTGCCAAAGCATAATGCGCTGCATTAGGCTTAATTTCTGGTTGTTGGAGCTGTTCCCGCCGTGCATTGTAAAAAGCCTGTACTAAACTCGGATCACGCTGGAAACCTTCAGGTGTAGCAACATCTTCAACACGATGCTCTTCCCACAGGCCATCGGAAGAGCGAAATGTCTGAATGCCTGACTCAGCAGAAATACCCGCTCCAGTCACCACCACCACATGGGGTTTTCTTATTTTATTTGCCAATTGAGTATCCCTGTAAAAAATTTGTCTTTGCAGCCTCTGCCGCCGTAACCGTCTAATCCGGCAGAATTGACTATACCGATAACGAACCCGCATATGGCTATTTCCTTAAGGAACGATGTTCTTAAAGAGTGATTGCTTAAAAAACCGATTCTTTAAATGCCCTTCATTCTTAATCACTATTCCACTCAGAACATGCGCCTAAGAGCGTTTTGCTGATCCATTTTTTACCGATTGAAGATCATACAATAGCGTGATTAGATATATGTTGACACTTTGGCTTATTATTGACCACTCAAAATTCGGGCTGGATCAAGCTTACTGGCCCGACGAGCAGGATACCAACTAGCCAATAAACTCAATACCAATGTCGTTAGCAAAACATAAAAAACATCCATCATATGTAATTCTGACGGCAGAAAATCAATAAAGTAAATATCGCCTGACAAAAATTGATGCCCAAGCAGTTTTTCCAGTCCTTTAATAATAGTCGTCAAATTTAATGATGTGAAAACCCCGACAACCACGCCGATGATGCTACCAATCATGCCCGCCAGTAATCCATACCACAAAAATATGGCCCTGATATGGCTGTCTTTAGCGCCCAGTGTGCGCAAAATAGCAATATCGCTGCTTTTATCTTTCACGGCCATAATCAGCGTTGAAATGATATTAAAACAAGCGACACCGATAACCAGCACCATAGCCAGATACATAATGCCGCGTATCATCTGGATATCGTTGTACATATAGCCATAATCTTTTAACCATGTGCTGATATAAACATATTTCTCAGTCGCTTTACCTGCCTCTAAAACCCGCTTCTCCGCAGCAAAAACATTGTCGGCTTTGATAGCAATTCCTGTAATGGCATTGCCATAATCCAGATATTGCTGGGCATCAGATAAAGGCACCAAAGCAAAATTGTGATCTAACATTCCTCCCAATTGGAAAATGCCGGCAACTTGTAAGCGGATACGTTTAGGTTGTAAGAGTTTCAGGCTCGGATCAGTATTGGGAAGCATAACCGTCAGCCAGTCACCTTGTTTTACATTCAGTGAATTCGCCACACCCTTCCCCAAAATTACCTGATGCTTACCTGCCCTGAACGTTTTCCACGCTTCATTACGCACAAACTGAGGTAAGCTGCTGACTTCCGCTTCAGTTTCCAGATCCACACCCCGCAACTGTACAGCATGGAGCTTTTCGCCACGTTCCATCAAGCCAGTAAGCGTAATATAGGGAGACGCCCCCACAATACCCGGAGTCTGCCTTACACGCTCAAGCGCCGGTTGCCAATCTTGAAAAGGCTGCTCTACTGCATAAATCTGCCCATGTGGAACAACGGAAAGTACCCGGTTTTTCAGCTCTCGTTCAAAACCATTCATAGCACTCAGACCAATAATCAATACTGCAACGCCCAGCATAATTCCCAGTGTCGAAATGACAGAAACCAGAGATACCATCCCTGAACGACGGCGGCCCCGGCTGAACCGTAAAGCAGTCAGTAATGCAAGAGGCAGGTTTGCCATTACATCTCTCCCGTTAGGGTTAATTCATCCTGTAAATACCCATCACGCATTTCTACCTGACGTGTCAGTTGGTCAGCTAATTTCAAGTCATGAGTCACAACCAGAAATGCCGTGCCCTGCCGCTGGTTTAACTCCTGCAAAAGCTGAAACACACTGTCTGCATTACGCTGGTCAAGATTACCGGTTGGTTCATCCGCCAATACTAATGAAGGCTCATTGACCAACGCCCGGGCAATCGCTACACGCTGCCGCTCCCCTCCTGACAGCTCGGATGGCCGATGTTGTGCCCGATGTTCCAACCCAACAGCCGCCAGCATCTCCAGCGCTTTTTGTTGTGCCAGACGTCTCTTACTGCCAATTGATTTCCCACCAATCGATTTCCTTCCAATCAATAGCGGCATGGCAACATTTTCCAGTGCATTAAAGTCAGGCAATAAATGATGAAACTGGTAAATAAAACCAATTTCATTGTTGCGCAATTCTGCCCGCGCAGAAGAGGACATATCGTTCAGTGACTGCCCCTTGAAAAGCACTTTTCCCGAAGTAGGGGAATCCAAACCACCAAGTAAATGTAAAAGCGTACTTTTACCTGACCCCGAACTCCCGACAATAGCCATCATTTCTCCTTGCTGCATGGAGAAAGTGACATTTTTCAATACTTCTGTGGAAACCTTTCCTTCCTGATATTTTTTGCACAGGTGATGACACAGCAATAAAGGTTGGTTACTCATAACGTAAAGCCTCAGCAGGTTGAGTGGCAGCCGCGCGCCAGGAAGGATATAAAGTCGATAATAGGGATATCAGCATTGCACTGATAGCGATCATCACCACTTGCGTGGTATCAATCGCAACAGGTAATTGAATGCCTTCAACCAGCAGGCCAACAACCGGCATAAGATTATTTAACTGGCTGGAAAGCAGCACCCCCAATCCAGTTCCCAGTAAAGTACCAATGATGCCTGCTCCTGCGCCTTGGATCATGAAGATTGCCATTACCTGACGTCGGGTCAGCCCTTGCGTTTGCAAAATGGCTATTTCCCCCTGTTTCTCCATCACCAGCAAAGAGAGAGAAGTAATAATATTAAAAGCAGCAACAGCAATAATCAGGCTCAACAATAAACCCATCATATTTTTTTCCATGCGGACTGCCTGAAAAAATTCTCCCTTGCGTTCACGCCAATCTTTCCAAATCAACCCTTCCGGCAGAGTTTGTTGGCTCAATTCATCAACCAACAGGGGTTCATTGAGATACAAGCGCCAACCTGTAATATTACCAATAGGATAACGTAACAATCGCGCTGCATCCTGCTGATTAACCAGCATTTCTGTATCATCAGCCTCACTATTGACAAAGAACGTGCCAGCGACAGTAAATAACCGCTGGCTGGGGATCCTCCCCATCGGCGTCAATTGACTGGCACTTGGTACAATAACGCGGATTTTATCACCACGTTTAACATTCAATTTTGCAGCCAGTCTTTCCCCCAGAATGACAAAATATCGCCCTGGTTGTAACTGGCTACGATCAGCATTGACAATATGTTCTGCCAATGGGGAATATTCATGTGGAGTGATACCCAACATAACACCAACCCCAACATTACCGGGGCTTTGTAACACTACATCTCCTTGCACAATAGGTGTAATGTTGTTAACACCTTTTAATCCTTTCAATTGATCACTCGGATGATCCACCGGATTAATAGAACCTTTTTCCGATGTGATGATAGCCTGAGGCATAAAGCCTAAAATACTGCTCTCCAGTGAGCGCTCAAAACCGTTCATTACTGACAATACGGTAATCAGTGCAGCCACCCCCAGCGTAATGCCAATAGCTGATAACCATGAAACAAAACGGCCAAATTTATCGACCGCTCGTCCGCGCATATAGCGCAATCCTATAAATAATGAGACAGATTGAAACATGAAATCCGCCGTATCAAAGAAGTTTATTTAGAAACAATAGATTAATAAGAAAATTCATTTTTAACCTCTATTTTTTGTACGCATTATGTACAAAACTCAAATCCATATAGTTCACTTGTTACATATTATCATCGTTTGGCAGAGATTTACTTATCACCACTCCAGGTTGAAGGTAAAAAAATGTCCCCTTTCCACTTAAAGATATCGTTTAATCTGATTATTGATAACGTGGGTATATAAAAATGAATTCAGACAACAAATTCTACCGATTTTAAACTAGAAAATTCACTTTCAACGTAAACCTTATTCACCCAAAAAACGCCGTCCTAAGATATTCTCAACATTTATAGATATGCAGGCTACCCAGTTAACGATACGATATTTTTCACCCGGATTAAGAAATGCCTGTTCTTTTGCAGTGACTCAAGTTGGCTGTACAATCTATCCTTACATGAAATCTGCTACTCTCCTGTTGCCAAAGCAAAGTGTACGAGGATAATAAAGGGTAGCTGTACTTTATGGAGCCATTCACATCCCGGTTCTGTTTTTTTTACTTTCTCTCAACCTGCCAGCTTATTTATTACAAGGCTACTGGGTCAAAAGTGTGTTGGGAATGAACTGAATCTTAGAGAACACATCAAACACTTATGTCAGCAAAAAATCGTTATCAACTTCCTGAACGCCGCGGTGATATCCGCCAATTAGGTCACTTGACCGGTGCCGCCTGCGCTGTCGAATGCGCTGCAATCATTGAACGCCACTCAGGGCCAATACTGCTGGTGACAAAGGATATGCAGAATGCCCTTCGATTGCGCGATGAAATCCAACAATTCACCCACGCACCAATAAATATGATGTCAGATTGGGAAACCTTGCCCTATGATAGTTTCTCTCCTCATCAGGAAATCATCTCTAACCGTTTGTCCACGCTGTATCACTTGCCATTCATGACAAAAGGCGCATTAATTCTACCTGTCAATACATTGATGCAACGTGTCTGCCCCCATGAGTACCTCAAGGGACATGCTTTGGTCATGCACAAGGGACAACACCTTTCCCGTGATAAACTGCGGGCAGAATTGGAACAAGCCGGTTATCGCAGCGTTGAACAGGTGCTTGAACATGGTGAATTTGCTACGCGCGGCGCCTTGTTCGATCTGTTTCCAATGGGCAGTGGATATCCTTATCGCATTGATTTTTTTGATGATGAGATCGATAGCCTCCGCACCTTTGATGTGGATACCCAACGAACGCTGGCAGAAGTGGAAAAAATCAGTTTATTGCCAGCCCATGAATTTCCAACTGACCAAGATGCGATTGAACTATTTCGCAGTCAATGGCGAGAGCAGTTTGAAGTTCGCCGTGATGCTGAACATATTTATCAGCAAGTCAGTAAAAAAGTGTTACCCGCCGGCATTGAGTATTGGCAGCCACTATTCTTTGAACAGCCCTTGCCGACCATCTTTGATTATCTACCCGAAAATACGCTGCTTATCACGCAGGATTTTATCAGTGCTGCTGAGCGATTCTGGCAGGATACAAAACTGCGGTTTGAAAGCCGCAAAGTTGACCCCATGCGTCCGCTACTCTCCCCTGAGCAGATTTGGTTGCCGGTCAATAAGCTATTCTCAGCGTTAAAAAACTGGCCTCGTCTTCAAGTTGATAACGAAACACTTCCTCAAAAAGCAGGAAACACCAATCTTGCTTATCAAGTTTTGCCTGATCTATCGGTGTCCCCACAACAAAAAGCGCCTTTGGATAAATTGCGCCGTTTTATGGAGCAGTTTAACGGTAAGATCGTGTTCTCAGTGGAAAGTGAAGGACGCCGGGAATCCGTACAAGAATTGTTATCACGAATCAAAGTTAATCCAATCAAAATAAGCCAGCTAACAGATGCTGATAAACCCGGCCATTTTTTGATGATTGGGGCATCAGAGCACGGTTTTATTGATGAAGACCATAAACTTGCGCTTATTTGTGAAAGTGACATGCTTGGGGAGCGAGTCAGTCGCCGCCGTCAGGATAACCGGCGTACTATCAATACTGATACGCTAATCCGAAATCTCGCTGAGTTACGGCCCGGTCAGCCTGTCGTACATCTTGAACATGGTGTCGGGCGTTATCAAGGGTTAACAACGTTGGAAGCGGGCAGCATCAAGGCTGAATATCTTATCCTTACCTACGCAGGAGAAGACAAACTGTATGTACCTGTCTCCTCTCTCCATCTTATAAGCCGTTATGCTGGTGGTGCAGAGGAAAACGCACCGCTGCATAAATTGGGGGGAGAAGCATGGAGCAAGGCTCGCCAAAAAGCGGCCGAAAAAGTGCGTGATGTTGCCGCCGAACTATTAGATGTTTACGCCCAACGCGCCGTTAAGCCGGGTTTTGCCTTCAAGCAAGATCGCGAACAATACCAACTGTTCTGCCAGAGTTTCCCATTCGATACGACACCTGATCAGGAACAGACCATTAACGCTGTATTGGGTGATATGTGTCAGCCCATTGCTATGGATCGTCTGGTATGTGGCGATGTCGGGTTTGGAAAAACGGAAGTGGCGATGCGTGCCGCCTTTCTGTCCATTACCAATAACAAGCAAGTCGCCGTACTTGTACCAACAACCCTATTGGCGCAGCAGCATTATGATAATTTCCGTGATCGCTTTGCGAACTGGCCTGTGCACATTGAAGTTATGTCACGCTTCCGCAGTGCAAAGGAACAACAACAAGTCATTGATATGGCGGCTGAAGGGAAAGTGGATATCATTATTGGCACCCATAAACTTCTGCAAAGTGATCTGTGCTGGAAAGATCTCGGCTTGCTAATCGTTGATGAAGAACATCGCTTCGGGGTTCGCCATAAGGAACGTATTAAAGCCATTCGGGCAGATGTTGATATCCTAACGCTTACTGCAACGCCAATCCCCCGTACACTCAATATGGCAATGAGTGGCATGCGCGATTTGTCCATTATCGCCACTCCTCCTGCCCGTCGTTTGGCAGTAAAAACCTTTGTGCGGGAATATGACAGCCTTGTTGTTCGTGAATCCATCCTGCGTGAAATATTGCGTGGCGGGCAAGTTTATTATCTTTATAACGATGTCGAAAACATTGAAAAGGCAAAAGCACGATTGGAAGAACTGGTTCCCGAAGCCAGAATTGTTGTAGGACATGGTCAAATGCGTGAACGTGATTTGGAACGCGTTATGACAGATTTCCATCACCAACGCTTTAATGTTTTGGTGTGCACCACCATTATTGAGACAGGTATTGATATTCCCAGTGCCAATACCATTATTATTGAACGCGCTGATCATTTTGGGTTGGCTCAATTACACCAATTACGTGGACGTGTCGGCCGTTCCCATCATCAGGCCTATGCTTATTTGCTGACACCACATCCTAAAGCCATGACCAGTGATGCCCAAAAACGGCTGGAGGCTATCGCATCTCTTGAGGATTTAGGCGCTGGTTTCGCATTGGCGACTCATGATCTGGAAATCAGAGGGGCAGGTGAATTACTGGGTGAAGATCAAAGCGGGCAGATGGCCAGCATCGGTTTCACCCTCTATATGGAATTGTTGGAAAGTGCTGTTGATGCACTCAAAAATGGGCGTGAACCTTCACTTGAAGATCTCACCAATAACCAGACCGACATAGAGCTACGCATGCCGGTACTTTTACCCGATGATTATATCCCGGACGTAAACTTGCGCCTGTCTTTCTATAAGCGCATTGCCAGCGCGCAAGATAATGCCGAATTGGATGAATTGAAAGTTGAACTCATCGATCGATTTGGTTTATTGCCTGATCCGGGACGCCAACTATTACAATCGACTTCCATTCGCCTGATAGCCCGTAAATTGGGTATCAAACGTATTGAAGCGCATGAGAAAGGGGGGTTCATTGATTTTAGCAATGATAATAAAGTCGATCCTAATTATTTGATCGGTTTATTACAGAATCAGCCTCATATCTATCGACTAGATGGCCCGTCTAAACTGAAATTCATTACAGAATTGACGGAGCGAGCGGCTCGTTTATCTTTCATTCAACAATTGTTAGAAGCGTTTATTCAACATCAGAATTGTCCCCAATAGCCTTTAATCTGTAAATTAAAAGTTGAGGGGTTAATTTTATGATTGCACTGTTTTGCTAATACAGCTCACTAATGTAATTTCAGGTGAACTACCCGCTAAACAGTGTAATCTTCTAATTAACCCTCTATTAAAGAGTATCGTGAACGTATTATTCTACTGTGTTTTTAGAATTAATTGGCCTTTCTCATTTAAAGGAATCGTTTCCCCTGGTATATATGGTATCCTGATTTTTCCTGGTTTATCTCCGATATAATAAACGACATCGTACCCAACAACACGTGGTTGCTTAAGATCAACGGTGACGCAATTTTTTAGTTCCGAATGCTTTAACGCAGGGTATTCCCTCTTTACTTTTAAGGTATTAATAAGTGTTAATATACGATATTCATGATTCGGTAAAAAACTTTCCGTAATATCTTCTACTGTAGCAGGAATGGGAGATTCTGTGATATGGCAATAGGATTGACTAACCGCAACAGTTGATCTAATAGGCTTCGAGTATAATACTTGCGCAACGCTGGGACGCGGGGATTCAAAGTAAAACGTTGCAGCAGTACCAATAATGGCAATAGTAATTATTGAACCAATTACATACTGTCTTATCTTTAATTTAACCACATAGCACCTTGATATATTAATAGTTTTCCACATATTTTGTATGGAAAATATTTACCGATATTTGATGTAAACTAAAAATGCGCTAAATTCGTTATTTAAGAAAAATCCTATTCCCTTAATCTAATATAATAAAACCATTATCATTCAGTAATGAGATTTAATTTTCCTCATCTCCTCTATAAAGCACACAAAAGTGTATTCAAACTTTATCTTTTTTATCTCAGCGCAGTCTAGATCCAGAATAGAAAATAAAGTGGTTTAGTCGGAAAATCTATAATTTGATATTCTTCTCTTCTGTGCCAAGAAAAGTTGTAACATAATGAAAGTAAACATCCTTATAGAATAAGATGTTATATATCTATATGTTATATAACTACAAACCGAAGTGTATTAATACAACCAGTAAAGCGGCAACTCGAAAAATGAAGGACATACATCATTTATAATGTATCCAATTCTAACAGTCAGATCAAAGTTGTGATACTACAGTAACCTAACGAAAACTGGCTTTATTACAACGATTAATTAGCTACACTGATAAATTATTCCATTTACCCACAGGTAACACATACTCCATTGAGTTATCTGGGTTTACTGTTTTTAATGTATAAACAATAACAACTTAATTATGTTAATATATTTTATATATAACAATAATGAGTTAACTCAAATGGATAGCTGTAATTATATTAAATACAGTTTTATTCATTATAATAAATAACTGAGATAGATTTAGATAAGAATAATTATGATATGTATAACAATAAATATAATAAGGAGGAAAATGGCTCATCTGGGTTGATTATGTCTAGATGAACCATTTTCAGCTAACTGATTAGTGTAACTTCAACCGTGGACGAATAACACGGTTAATTCCACCAACCAACATCATCAAGCCTGTTTTAATGTATCCGTGCAAAGCGACTTGGTGCATCCGATACAAGGAGATATAAACTATACGGGCAATACGGCCTTCCACCATCACTGATCCACGCATTAAGTTCCCCATCAGGCTACCAACTGTACTGAACTTCGATAGTGAAACCAATGAACCATGATCTTTATAAACATATTCTTTCAATGGTTTTTCATTCAGTAATGCCAGAATATTATCATAACAACGGCTTGCCATTTGGTGAGCGGACTGAGCTCGGGGAGGGACAAAACCACCCTCTTTTTTCGGGCATGATGCACAATCCCCAATGGCGAAAATACGATCGTCCAGTGTGGTTTGCAAAGTTGGTTTCACCACTAATTGGTTAATACGGTTTGTTTCCAATCCGCCAATGTCTTTCATAAAGTCCGGTGCTTTAATTCCTGCCGCCCAGACCATCAGGGAAGCTTTGATCTGTTCACCATCTTTAGTATTCAGGCCGTATTCATCGGCACTGGTCACCATTGTCTTGGTTAAGACCTTGACACCAAGATTAGTCAATTCTTGATGGGCCGCACCAGAAATACGTGCCGGCAATGCAGGCAAAATTCGTTCACCAGCCTCAACCAGAGTCACATTTAAAGCATCGGAACTCAGGCTTTCAAAACCATAATTATGAAGCTGCTTGACCGCATTATATAGCTCAGCAGAAAGCTCAACACCCGTTGCGCCGCCACCAACAATCGCGATATTCACTTTTTCTTCCGCACATTGATTTGCAGAGTATTTCAGGAATAAGTTCAGCATCTCATTGTGGAAACGATGTGCCTGATGCGGGTTATCAAGGAAAATACAGTTTTCCTTCACTCCAGCCGTCCCAAAATCATTCGACTGGCTGCCCAATGCCATGACAAGAATGTCGTAGGCCAACTCACGCTCTGGTACCAACAAATCACTGTCTTCATCACGGATTGCAGCCAAAGTGATTTTTTTCTCTTCACGGTTAATATCCGTGAGCGTACCTAGCTGAAAATTGAAATAATGGTTGCTGGCATGCGCTAAATAACTCAGTGCATCAACACCATCATCCAGGGAACCTGTTGCTACTTCATGTAATAACGGTTTCCATAAATGGCTGTTATTGCGATCCACCAAAGTAATTTCGGCTTTTTGCTTACGACCCAATTTATGTCCCAAACGCGTTGCCAGCTCTAAACCACCAGCGCCCCCACCAATGATGACAATTCTTGTCTTTGGCGTTGTCATGACTACCCCACTGAAAATACAACATAATGTTATGTAAGGTGTTAACTTACTTTTTTGAGCAAAAACCTTGGATAACGTCCTTAAATAACACCAAGCTAAATAAATTTCATACTGCAAATATCTCCAGAATATCATGGCCGGTCAGTTGGTCATACCAAAAATAGCCTCAATCAAATTCTTTTGATTAATTAGACAACAATCACAAAATTTGTATGATAATTTTCAATTAATTAGACTTAAAGCGGATTTATGAATAATTAACATTGTAAATGTTAATATTGTGTGAACATGAGATTTTCAGGGCAAAATATCATACTATCGGAGAGAAAGACGAGAAATAGCATATTGAAGAGAAATAAGGAATAAGATCACCAGTGGCACTCCTATTCCCGGCTTTATTGAAATAAGTCTATATTATTCAATCAGGATTCACATCTTAGCCATTCTTCGCACAGGCCGTGCAAGGCTTTATTAGCCTGTTGCCAACGGTCCGATTTCTGCAATTCTTCCAGACTAAATTGTTTACCTCGATGATATAACCGTGTGACTTTACCTGAGTCGATAATCGGAAGGTTATCCAGTACACTGACAGCCCCTTCCCGATTGTTACACACCAAGATCATGTCACAACCAGCATTCAATGAAGCTTTTGCGCGTTCGGAGTAACTACCCATAACTGCGGCACCTTCCATTGATAAATCATCAGAAAAAATGACACCTTCAAAACCCAGTTTCTCACGCAATATAGATTTCAGCCAATACGGTGAACCACTAGCAGGGCGATGATCTACCTGAGGGTAAATAACATGGGCAGGCATAATGGCATCCAGCAGATTGCGCTGGATAAAATCACGGAATATCACCATATCGTGACAACTAATGGCATCCATTGAACGGTTGTCCCTCGGTGTTTCTTTATGTGAGTCTGCCGTCACTGCCCCATGCCCCGGAAAATGTTTACCCGTCGATCTCATTCCCGCAGAATGCATGCCTTTAATAAATTTTTCTGCCATAACCATTGCAGGCTCAGGCTCTTCATGAAATGAACGCTCTCCAATTGCCGTACATTTATGCCCCAAATCCAACACTGGCGCAAAACTGATATCGATATCCATTGCGATCATTTCTGATGCCATCAGCCAACCAGACTCTTCTGCCAAATGTGCTCCCATAAGCAAATCATTCATACAGGCAAATGACTGTGCTGCTGGTAAACGAGTGAAACCTTCATGAAACCGCTGAACACGCCCGCCTTCCTGATCCACTGCAATCACCAGACGATGATGGGAAGCCTCGCGGATTTGACGAATTAATTCACGTAACTGTTTTGTATCATGGAAATTGCGGGTAAACAGAATTAAACCGCCCACTAATGGATGTTGCAGAATTTCTCGTTCTTCATTATCCAATTCATAGCCAACAACATCTAACATTACTGGACCCATAATTCCTCACTTCTTTTTATTGGTTGCTATCTATATCCGTCGTCTTTCAAGTTGCCGCTTTGTTGGCTGCATCTTGAAATCCATTGGGTATATGATTAATTATCATTGATTAAAATTACACCAGCGCACCATGCCAGTGTGTCAGCCAATGTGCCAGTATCAATTTGTTACGACAGTTTAAAAGCATGGCGCAAAGGATACGCCAGTGATAAAAATTGTTGCTCTTTCGTTTGCTGCCAGCGTACTTCATACCACATCAGCATCATGTACTTAACCCACGGTTCCCATCGTTCAATCTGCTGCTGTAATCGTTGAATATCTGAATACCCTGACATTTGGATGCAATAGTAATTCAAAAAGGTTTTTTGCTGTAGTTTATCCCATTGATTTCCTTTAAAGAGAACAGCCAATGAGAAACCAATATCAACATCAGCAGCATATTCCCAATCAATCAATTTTAGCCCATCTTCGGTCATTAACAGATTATCAGGGTGAACATCCATGTGAGCCGGAGCGATTTTTAATGCGGCAGGTGTTCTGGCAGCCATAAATAATTTATGCAGGCGTAACCAACGAGGGGATAGACGTTTCCGATCTATTTGCTGCCATTGATATGCAATTTGCTGCTTAAGCTTAAGGGGATAGCCCAATGGAGAGTGGCTGTGAAGAGTGGCAAGCGTTTGAGCCAATGATTGTTGTATAGCTGGTGAACTCAATGTATCAGCATCTACTTTTGTTCCCGTGAGCCATTCCAGCAATAACCAAGTTTCGTTCGTCGCCAATACTTTAGGTGCAACACCAGTAGGAGATAACCTGCGCAAAATCTGATTTTCCCGCTGACGTTTTACTCCCAGCGTACCACTATATGATGTTTGTGCGCGTCCAACCATCTGACGAACACCATCCGTAATGTAATAACTTGCCTGTGTCAGACCCGTTAATGGCCTAATTTTCCAAGAATCTACTGGAGTATCAGGCCATTGCTGAGACAACATCTTTAACAAAGAATGATGGTTAGTTAACGTCACCACGACCAGACCAAAGTATCTCACCGGTTTTAACCAGCAACAGTTGCATCTCTATGTCACGTTGACCATTGTGGCTGGAAATTGCGGTATACAAAACATAATCAGCATTCAAATAACGCGCGAGACCAATCGATTTACTGCGTAACCCCAAACTATCTTCCGATGACAATCCCAAAGCCTGCCGAGCAGTATGAACTTGAGATTTCGGAACAACCTGAAAGACTTGTTTGTTACTGATTACATCCGTAATCGCATCTGTCGCTTTCAGTGTCCGCAATGAGCTATTGGTATTGTTTTTGACAGAATCAACAAGCAATACTTTTCCTGCTTCCACCCCGTTAGCCTTAACCATCTGCTCCACCAATGGCTGGACGACACTATTCCAATTAATAGACTGGATCTTAGGAGGCTGAGGAACTTTTTCCGACGGTTTTACCGGCGGTTCCTGTTTTTTCTTTGGTTCCACGGGCGTAACAGGAGCAGGCTGTTGCGTTGTTTCAATTACACAACTTGCCAGCAACATTGCTGATAATATAACAAAGAGAATTCTTTTCATTAATCTACCCCAGTTACATCGCTACCTTGTACCGATACTCATGAATAATATTATTTTGCCAAAAGCGGGCCTAATGGTCGTCCACCAACTAAGTGCATATGGATATGGAAAACTTCCTGACCAGAGTGACGATTACAGTTCATAATCAAGCGATAGCCATCTTCTGCAATACCTTCATCTTTCGCTATTTTTGCTGCAACCGTAAATAAACGACCCAAAGCAAGCTCATGCTCAGCGGTAACATCATTCACTGTCGGAATCAGCACATTAGGAACAATCAAAATATGTGACGGTGCTTGTGGGGAAATATCACGGAATGCTGTGACTAAATCATCCTGATAAATAATATCAGCAGGAATTTCACGGCGAATAATTTTGCTAAAAATAGTTTCTTCTGCCATCTTATTTCTCCTTTTCCACTTAATTTTATGCAATATTGACATGAAACAGTTCACAAAAGTTTTTTGTGGTCACTGCTGCCAATTCTTCAATACTAACGCCTTTTAAAACTGCCATATATTCAGCAACATCACGCACATAAGCAGGCTGATTCTGTTTACCGCGATAGGGAACAGGTGCTAAATAAGGTGAGTCAGTTTCCACCAAAATACGGTCAAGTGGTACAAATCTTGCCGCTTCGCGGATCTGTTCTGCATTGCGGAAAGTAACAATACCAGAAAAAGAGATATAAAATCCCAAATCAAGCAAAAGCCTTGCTGTTTCTTTATCTTCTGTGAAGCAGTGCAAAACACCACCACATTCTTGCACTTTCTCTTCCCGTAACACCATCAGTGTATCGTCCCTTGCCTCGCGGGTATGCACAATCACCGGCTTGTTTAGCTCACGACCGATACGGATATGCTCACGAAATGATGTTCTCTGGAGTTCAGCGTTTTCTTTCTGATAATAATAATCCAACCCCGTTTCACCCATTGCTATGACATCCTCATCCGCAGCCAAACGGGCAAGTTCCTCAAAATTATAACCTTCATCCAGATTCAATGGGTGGATGCCACAGGAGTACGCTACATTTTCCCGTTTGCCAATCAGGCTTTTCATTTGTTGAAACCCGGGCAATGTAGTCGCTACTGCCAACATATACTTAACATCGCGTTCTGCGGCTTTAGCCACGACATCATCTACACTTTTGTGCAGTGTTTCATAATCAAGGCAATCGAGATGACAATGTGAATCAACTAAAAACATAATATGCTCATATCTAAATAAGTTACTGTGTGAGGCCGAGTTGCTTTTCCCAATTGAGTAATTGTTCTGTCAGCAATAATTCACGATTGATACCCACCACAGATAATAATTGATGACGACAACGCATCCAATCATCAACCGTGCTTAACAATCTTTCCGCACTTTGGGCAGAGGCAAGGAGATAAATCAAAGCCTGCTGATCCTGGTTAACGCAGTAATGTTGCACTTGCTGCCGACATTTTACAGCATCTGATAATAAACTGATCAACCAATGTAAGGATTGCTGTACATCATCACGATTCAACAATGGCAAAAGCGACAAGGTATCACAATTATGTAATGCCTGTGTAATCGCCTGACAAAGTGAATTTCTTTGATGCCACTTTTCAGTCTGAAGTAATTTTTCCGCTGCCAGTGGCGCTCCCTGAGAAAGCCTTAATGCTGTCTGCGCATCCAGCGATGATACAGACGGAAGCTGATTTTTAAGCCAGTAAAGCCCTATGGAATTTTCGGGCGCTGGGAGGAAATAATAAAAACAACGGCTACGCAGTGTTGCCAGCAAATTTGTGGGATGTTGACACCGCAACAGAAAATACGTGTTTTGAGGTGGCTCTTCCAATGTTTTCAATAAGGCATTGGATGCAGCATCAGTCAGGGATTCTGCTAATGGCAACCAGGCAATTTTTGCCCCTCCTTGCTGGGAATACTCATAGAGTTTTTCATTAAGATGACGCACGGCATCCACTCCAATGATATTTTTTCCCTTTTCAGGAGCAAGAACGTGCCAGTCAGAATGAGTTTCTGCCAACATTAAATGGCAGCCGTGGCATTTGCCACAGCTTTTCAGACCCTGTTTATTCTGGCACATTAACCAGCGGCTCAATCCATACAATAATGCATCTGCACCCGTCCCTTCATGCGCATGAAGTAGAATTGCATGATGCCCCCGCCCTTGTTGGTGGAATTCAACTAATTGGCGGTACGCATGATTAAGCCACGGATACCAATTCATGCCTGCGTTTCCTGTTCTTTTAACCAATTCAGTAAGGTATGACGTATATCATCCTGCACTTTCTCTAATGACTGAGTTGCATCTACCTTTCTGATGCTGTCATTCTCTGCCACTAATTCGAGATACTTTTCACGTGTGCGATTGAAAAAATCCAACGATTCTTTTTCAATACGATCCAATTCACCACGTTCACGAGCACGCTGTAAACCTACTTCTGGAGGTAAATCAAGATAGATAGTCAAATCAGGATAAAAGTCACCTAACGCAGCTTCGCGCAATGATGCCATCAGGTTTTGAGCAATACCACGCCCCCCCCCCTGATAAGCTTGAGAAGAAAGGTCATGACGATCACCAACAACCCAAGTTCCCTTTGATAGCGCTGGTTTGATGATATTTTCTACCAATTGAACTCTGGCAGCATATAGCATCAATACTTCTGCTTTATCTGTCAGTGATTCGCCTTCGATCCCCTGCTTAATTAGCTGACGTAACTTTTCTGCCAATGGTGTTCCACCAGGTTCCCGGGTAAAAATCAGATCAGAAATACCATACTGTTTCAACGTATCAACGATTGTTTGGATCGCAGTCGTTTTTCCTGCGCCCTCAAGCCCTTCGATTACAATAAATTTGCTGTTCATTTATCCTGCTTTAACTTCTGACGATAAAGATTTACCGCCTTATTATGTGCTACCAGATTAGTGGTGAATGTATGGCCGCCATCGCCATTCGCCACAAAATATAAATACTCAGTGACAGCAGGATGGGCTGCTGCTTTAATCGAAGCCAAACCTGGCATAGCAATAGGTGTTGGCGGCAATCCATCAATCATATAGGTATTGTACGGTGTAAGGGTAGTGAGATTGCTGCGAAAAATCGTACCTGTGTATTTATCTCCCAAGCCGTAAATAACTGTCGGATCAGTCTGTAACCGCATCTTTAACCGTAGACGATTCAAGAATACAGAAGCAACTTTGGTGCGTTCAGATTCAATTGCTGTCTCTTTTTCGATGATGGATGCCATGATCAACATCTCATAAGCATTCTTATACGGGAGATTCGTTTCGCGGTTTTTCCACTCCTGATCCAGTACTGTTTTCATTTTGTTATGCGCCCGCTTGAGTAATTCCACATCACTCGTGCCCGCTGTATACAGATAAGTATCGGGATAAAACCACCCTTCCAGTGATTCTCCCTCTTTCATTCCCAATGCGTCAGCCAGCTCCTGTGCAGTTTTACTTTCCGCTTCATGCTTTAAGTATGGCGCATTCTGCAAAATTTTTGACCAATCAGAAAGGCGGCTCCCCTCCACAAAACGGATAGTAAATTGGGTTTCTTTACCACTGGCAAACAACTGCAAAACGGCTCTTAAGGACATCCCTTTTTGCAAACGATAAGTTCCCGCCTTAAATTTTGCCAGTTCAGGCTTAAGTCGAAATAACCACGGCAATAATCGATTATTTTCAATTAATTTCTGCTGGATCAGTAAGGTTTCCAGTCCTGTTCGCCCTGTGCCCGCCGGTACAGTAAATATAAGCTCTTGATTAAGATTAATATCCTGATCTGCAAAATTTTCTATTTTTTTCACAAAAGAAAAGAATACGATCACAGCGATTGCGATAATCAATCCGGGTAGAATGAGAATGCGCTTTTTTAGTTTCATTCGGTAATCACTTTTATTGTGCTTCAATGATGAGGACTAAATAGCTAAAACCTTAAACATTATTTAATTAAAGTGTTAAACATCCTGGCAATAAATACTCATGCAGCTCCCTTGATTGATACTGCCATGCAGGTTGATATTGATGTGCCTGAATTTGATTTACTGGAACCACGGGCATCAGAGAATTACAGATAATCACTTCATCGGCATGAGCCAGTGCTTCAGGATAACGCATAACAAATGACAGGCTATAATCACTGTCTGTCAATAGTTCGATTATTTTTTGCCGCATAATCCCTTCCACGCCACACTGGCTGAGATCAGGCGTATAAACATTTTTTCCTTTTCGCCAAAAAATATTAGCAGTACAGCACTCAACCAATAGGCCATCACTATCAAGCACCAATGCTTCATCCGCTTTGGATTGTTCAATAAATCTTTTGATCAAAACCTGTTCCAGACGATTCAGGTGCTTGATGCCTGCAAGGTAGGGGTTAATCCCCATGGAAATCGGGCTAAGAGCCAACGCAGCACCATTTTGACGCAAGGTAATATATTGTGCAGGATATGGGCTCAAAGAGAGAATCTTTGTGGGTTCAATTTCATGGTCAATACCGTAACCACGCCCTCCGGCTCCTCTGGAAAGAATAACCTTCAGAACTCCTGATTCACACCCTTGCACTACTTGTTTAATATGATTCTCAAGCTGCGTCCAATCCGGGGCTGGCATAAACAGTTTTTCAACGCCTTTTTGCAACCGTTTTATATGCAAAGGTAACAAAGCGGGCTGTTCTTGCTCAACTCTTATTGTGGTAAAGCAGCCATCACCAAATTGTACCGCGCGATCATTCACAGGCAATTGATCACACTGATTGCCATTAATCCAATACGTCATTTTAACTTCTTATTTTCGATAAAAAGGCGTGATAACCTCAACTATTAAGGGGCGTTATAATAGTATAGGAGTCCGGACAGTGCAAAAAACCATAAAAAAACAACCAGTCAGAAAACAGATGTAAAAAAGCCCCAACAAATGTTGAGGCTCTTTATAAACACAAAGCGTTTTTAGATCTTACGGAAGATCAATGACCCATTAGTGCCACCGAAGCCGAAAGAGTTACACAATGCGTATTCCATTCCTTCAACTTTACGCGCTTCACCTGGAACTAAATCCAAATGACAGTTCTCATCCTGATTTTCCAAGTTAATGGTCGGAGGAACAATCTGATCACGCAGGGAAAGAATAGTGAAAATAGATTCAACCGCTCCCGCAGCTCCCAGCAAGTGGCCTGTCATGGATTTGGTTGAACTCACCAATACCTTAGTGCCTTCACCAAAAACAGACTCAACCGCGCGAGCTTCTGCAATATCACCAACTGATGTTGAAGTACCATGAGCATTAATGTAACCCACCTGCTCTGGTGAAATACCCGCATCTTTCAGGGCATTTTCCATCGCTAAAGCAGCACCAGCTCCATCTTCAGGAGGTGATGTCATGTGGTAAGCATCACTACTCATGCCAAAGCCAACAATTTCAGCATAGATTTTTGCACCACGCTGTTTGGCGTGTTCATATTCTTCAAGAACGACAACACCTGCGCCATCGCCCAGAACGAAACCATCACGATCTTTATCCCAAGGACGGCTTGCACCCTGAGGATTATCGTTACGGGTTGATAATGCTCGTGCAGCACCAAATCCGGCAATGCCAAATTCTGTGCTGGCTTTCTCTGCACCACCCGCCAGCATAATATCAGCATCATTATAAGCAATGATACGAGCCGCATGACCGATATTATGTACACCAGAAGTACACGCGGTTGCGATGGAAATGCTAGGGCCACGCAGACCATAAAGGATGCTCAGATGGCCTGCCACCATATTAATAATGGTCGAAGGTACAAAGAATGGGCTGACCTTGCGAGGCCCCGCCGAAAGCAATGTACTATGGTTTTCTTCAATCAGGCCCAAACCACCAATACCAGAACCAATAGCAGCACCAAAGCGGCTAGCATTGGCTTCTGTTACTTCGATTCCTGCATCTTCAAAGGCTTGTATGCCGGCAGCAATACCATACTGAATAAAGAGATCCATCTTCCGTGCTTCTTTGCGCGAAAGTTTGAAATCTTCATGATTAAAATTCTTCACCACACCAGCAAATTTAGTTGCATGGTTAGAGGCGTCAAAATGTTCGATAAGGCCGATACCACTCTGTCCGGCACAAACAGCATTCCAAGAAGATTCTACTGTATTGCCGACAGGAGATAACATGCCTAGTCCGGTCACGACTACTCGACGCTTAGACACGGTTATCCTCCAGGGAGGGAAAAAATTTAGGACGAAAAACATAGGCGGTCGAACGACCGCCTAGGTATGTGTGCTTATTTACCTGCGTTTTCAACGTAGTCAATAGCAGCCTGAACTGTGGTGATTTTTTCAGCTTCTTCGTCTGGGATCTCGATATCGAACTCTTCTTCCAGAGCCATTACCAGTTCAACTGTGTCAAGAGAATCAGCGCCCAAGTCATCAACAAATGAAGCTGTGTTCACAACTTCTTCCTCTTTAACACCCAGTTGTTCAACGATGATTTTCTTAACGCGTTCGTCGATAGTGCTCATACTATTAAATTTCCTATCAAAACTCGCTTTTGCGATGGTTTTCGTAGTTTATAAAATACAGGAAAAGATGCAACCAAATCCCGGCTGGTCGAACCACAATCTGCTTCTTTCTGCTTCTTTTTGTACAAAAAAAGCATCAAAAACAGAGGGTTCGCTCATTTTTAGATCATGTACATGCCACCATTGACATGCAATGTTTCACCCGTAATGTAAGCGGCCTCGTCAGAAGCAAGAAACGCTACAGCACTGGCAATTTCTTTTGCATCACCGAGACGATTAGCAGGAATTCCAGCAGAAATACCTGCACGTTGTTCGTCTGTCAACGCCTTTGTCATATCTGTTTCGATAAAACCAGGTGCAACAACGTTGACGGTGATGCCACGAGAAGCGACTTCACGAGCCAATGATTTACTAAAACCAATAACTCCTGCTTTCGCTGCCGCGTAATTCGCCTGCCCTGCATTTCCCATCGTCCCAACAACAGATCCAATGGAAATAATACGTCCATAACGTTTTTTCATCATAGAGCGCATTACTGCTTTTGACAGACGAAAAATCGAAGAGAGATTAGTGTCAATAATATCTTGCCACTCATCATCTTTCATGCGCATCAACAAGTTATCACGAGTGATGCCAGCATTATTAACCAATATGTCTATTTCACCAAATTCAGCACGAATATTCGATAGTGCATTTTCAATGGATTCTGAATCTGTGACATTCAGTACAAAACCTTTGCCTTTATCACCAAGGTAGGAGCTGATTTCTTCTGCTCCCTTTTCACTGGTTGCAGTGCCAACAACACATGCACCACGTGCAGCCAATAATTCAGCAATCGCGCGACCTATACCACGGCTAGCACCAGTGACCAGTGCAATTTTTCCATCAAAGCTCATGTTTTCCTCAGTCATTTATTCAGAGCAACTGTGAGTGATGATACATCATTTACTGCTACAGCACTTAAAGTATCAACAATTCGTTTAGTCAACCCAGTCAATACCTTGCCCGGTCCAATTTCCAGCAGTTGTTCAATATTCTGTTCGGCAATATACTCAACTGACTCTGCCCAGCGCACGGGATTATACAACTGACGAACCAGCGCGTCGCGGATAGCATCGGCAGATTGTTCCACTTTTACATCAACATTATTGACGACAGGGAACTGTGGCTGGTTAAACACAACCTCTTGCAACGCAGAAGCCAATTGCCCGGCGGCAGATTTCATAAGTGCACAATGCGAAGGCACACTAACAGCCAGAGGCAATGCACGTTTTGCACCAGCCTCTTTACATGCGGCTCCTGCTCGCTCTACGGCGTCTTTATCACCTGCGATCACTACCTGACCAGGCGAATTAAAGTTAACAGGTGAAACTACCTGACCCTGTGCTGATTCTTCACATGCCTTTGCAATGGATTCATTATCCAAACCGATAATGGCATACATCGCTCCTTGCCCTTCCGGTACAGCGTCTTGCATCAGCTTTCCACGCAACTCAACGAGCTTAATGGCCTGCTGGAATTCAATCACGCCAGCACAAACCAGTGCTGAATATTCGCCAAGGCTATGGCCTGCCATCATGGAAGGAGCTTTCCCTTCCTTTTCCTGCCATACTCGCCAGACCGCCACTGAAGCGGCCAACAACGCAGGTTGGGTTTTCCACGTTTTGTTCAGTTCTTCTGCTGGCCCTTGCTGAACCAATGTCCATAAATCATATCCCAAAACCGCAGAAGCTTCTGCGAAGGTCTGTTCAACCAGCGGGAATTCTGAGGCTAAATTCGCCAGCATACCCAAAGACTGAGAACCTTGACCGGGAAACACCATTGCAAAATCAGACATGTCTATCTTCCTGTTAAATTAAAAACGTACTAGCGCTGAGCCCCAGGTAAAGCCACCGCCAAATGCTTCAAGTAAGATAAGCTGGCCACGTTGGATTCTTCCATCACGCACCGCTTCATCGAACGCTGTCGGAACAGATGCAGCCGAAGTATTGCCATGACGATCCAGTGTGATAACCACTTTATCCATCGTCATATCCAATTTCTTGGCTGTTGCCGAAATAATGCGCAAATTAGCTTGATGAGGAACCAGCCAATCAAGCTGGCTGTGAGCCAAATTATTAGCTTCCAATGTCTCATCAACGATATTAGCCAATTCCCGGACGGCAACCTTAAAGACTTCATTACCAACCATCGTAACGTATGCTGGCGTATCACCCTTCACGTGCCTCTGATGAGGCAGCGACAATAAATCACCATAACGACCATCAGCATGAAGATGGGTAGATAGTATACCCGGCTCCTCTGAAGCCCCGACCACCATTGCTCCCGCAGCATCACCAAACAGGATAATTGTACTGCGATCTTCAGGATCTACAACTCTTGAAATAATGTCGGAACCAATCACCAATGCATGCTTGGCAGCAC
This sequence comes from Xenorhabdus entomophaga, assembly GCF_037996725.1. Lineage (NCBI taxonomy): Bacteria > Pseudomonadati > Pseudomonadota > Gammaproteobacteria > Enterobacterales > Morganellaceae > Xenorhabdus > Xenorhabdus entomophaga. Next base: position 11,080 of record NZ_JBBMXH010000012.1, on the reverse strand, counting down.
CAGTTTTAATAAATTTATCAACAACGCTTAACGCGTAAGTAAAGCCTGCACATGCTGCCGCAACATCAAAAGCCGCAATGCCCTGAATTCCTAATAACTGCTGAATTTGGCAAGCAGCACTTGGGAAAGCGTGAGTTGAGCTTGTTGTCGCAACAATGATTAAATCAATTTGTGTTTTATCGATACCCGCCATTTCAATGGCTTTTTCAGCGGCTTTAAACCCCAGAACTGCAACGTTTTCATCTTCAGCTGCAATACGGCGTTCACGAATACCAGTCCGGGTGACGATCCACTCGTCAGACGTATCCACCATTTTTTCCAAATCTGCGTTAGTACGCACCTGCGCAGGCAAGTAACTGCCCGTACCTAAGATTTTTGTATACATTTATGTTTTATTCACTCTTGGGTAATACTGCATCCAACCGGGCAGCGATTCTGTCAGGAACTTGTTTCTCTACAGCCTGTACAGCTTGATCGATAGCAGCCTTAAACGCACGTTCATTGGCAGCACCGTGACTTTTTATGACGATACCACGCAACCCTATTAATGTTGCTCCATTATATTGATCAGGGTTTAGATGCCCAAACCGTCTGGTCAGCTGTTTCAGCAACCATTTTTTGAATATTTTCATCTTGAAGATTTTCATCAACCAAGATGAATTTTTCTGCTGACCACCCGGTGATTTTACCAGAGATAGAATCACTCTGATCGCACCTTCCATCGTTTTCAGCGTAACATTACCTGCGAAGCCGTCACATACGAGCACATCAGCTTTTCCTGTCAGTAGCTCATTTCCTTCCACATAACCTATATAGTTAATTGCCGGGCTATTGCGTAAGGTCATAGCAGCTTCGCGGATATTATCCAGCCCTTTGGATTCCTCTTCCCCGATATTGAGTAATGCAACACGAGGATTATTAATCCCTGCAACATACTCCGCCATTACGGCGCCCATAATCGCAAACTGAACTAACATGCCGCTATTACAATTAATATTAGCTCCTAAATCCAATACAACGGTCTTCTGTTGTTTTAAATTAGGTATCACTGTCATTAATGCAGGCCGTTCAATTCCTTCTATGGATTTCAGCATCAATTTGGCCAATCCCATCAAAACTCCTGTATTTCCCGCACTGACACAAGCCTGCGCTTCACCCGATTTAACTAAACTCAGAGCAATGCGCATTGAAGTACCATGGCTGGAACGAATAGCCTGAGAAGGCCTTACATCGTTGGAAACAACGTGTTCCGCAGGGATTATTTGCAAACGGCTGAGCAGCTCAGCATTTTGATTTGCAAGCAAAGGAGAGATGGTTTCGGGATTACCGACCAACAACAATTTTAGTTGTGGATTAGATGCCAGTGCCTGCAATGCAGCAGGCACCGTAACGCGAGGACCAAAGTCCCCGCCCATTGCATCTAACGCTAAGGTTAGATTAGCCAAGATATCAACTTGCTAATAATTAGCCGAAATTACTTGTTGATTACCTTGCGGCCACGGTAGTAGCCATCAGCAGTCACATGGTGACGCAGGTGAGTTTCACCAGAAGTTTTGTCTACAGAGACATGTGTTGCAGTCAGTGCGTCATGAGAACGACGCATACCACGTTTAGAACGAGTTGGTTTATTCTGTTGTACGGCCATTGACCTTACTCCTTAAGTACTTTTCTTTAAACTGGCTAATACGGCAAATGGGTTTGGTTTTTCTGCTTCAAGAGGCAGAACACCAAATACCATGTCCGCGTCGGACACTTCACAGTGTTCAGAATCATGTACCGGAACCACCGGCAGAGATAGAATTATTTCATCTTCAATCATTGCCAGCAAATCTATTTCGCCAAATTCATTAACGTTAATTGGCTCATACTCTTCCGGTAATGCCTCAGCACGCTCATCACTGACGACCGGGCTAAAACAATACGTTGTGTGAACATGATGACTGAAATTACTGCCACAACGCTGACAACGAAGCGTGACATCCACATCAGAATGCCCTTTTACAACTGCCAGACGCTGATTATCAATTTCAAATGATAATGAGTTATCTACATCACTATCCACACTGACCACAGATTCTGCAATACGAGAAACTTGCCCAGCAGAATAACTACCTTGGTAGTCCAATCTTTTCTGAGCTGCTCGAAGCGCATCGATGGTCAGGGGTAATTTTACCTTTTGCATAAGGCGCGCATATTATCTTTGTAATGAGACATAGTCAAAGAAAAAGGCCACACATCTGCACCTTTCCGCCAAAAATTCGCTTATTAAGCGGTGTATAGTTTAAAATGCCTGCGAATATTTCTCTACGTATTTTATGGAAAAATGATGCTTCCGATTGTTTTATCATCAACTTCTGTATATCGCCGCTTATTACTGGAAAAAATAGGATTGCCTTTTACTTGTGCCTCTCCCGATATTGATGAAAGTCCGCAGGAAAACGAAAGTCCAGAAAATTTAGTTATGCGGCTCGCACAGACAAAGGCCTGTTCATTACAGTTGAATTATTCTGACCATCTTATTATAGGTTCAGACCAAGTTTGTGTTTTAGATAACAAAATTACAGGTAAACCCCATAATTTTGAGAACGCTTTCATTCAACTCCAAAAAGCCAGTGGGAAGTGTGTCACCTTTTATACGGGGATGACACTGTTAAATAGCAAAACCGGGAACATAGATACCCGTTGTGAGCTATTCAATGTTTATTTCAGAGAACTTACTGAAAAAGAAATCATTGGCTATTTAAACAAAGAAAAACCTTTCAATTGCGCCGGCAGTTTTAAAAGTGAAGGGCTGGGAATTATGTTATTCGAAAGGTTAGACGGTAAAGATCCCAACACACTCATCGGATTGCCATTGATAACTTTGACAGACATGCTTATCCGTCAGGGGGTCAACCCACTGACGGAATGTTCTTAATGATTATTTTGCCGCAATACTTTTAAACATTGCTTTAACCTATCATCCATTGGTGCTTCGAAACGTAACGTTTCGCCCGTAGAGGGATGAGTAAACTTCAATGAACTTGCATGCAGAAACAGTCGGTTAAGGCCGGTTTCTGCAAGCTGTGCATCAAATCTTCTATCACCATAGCGATCATCAAAAGCAATAGGATGACCCGCATGTAAAGTATGCACGCGGATCTGATGCGTTCGCCCTGTAACCGGGCTTGCCCGCACTAATGTAGCAAACTCATACCGCTCTTCAACTTTAAAACGCGTCTCAGAGGGTTTGCCTTCACTGCTGACTTTTACCACCCTTTCCCCACTTTGCAGGATATTTTTCAACAAGGGGACGTCTACGACTTTACAATGAGACTGCCATTGCCCGCGTACTAAAGCCAAATAGTCTTTCTGCATCTGTTTCAAACGTAATTGTTCATGCAGTGCCCGCAACGCAGAGCGCTTTTTGGCAATCAACAAAATACCCGAGGTATCGCGATCAAGACGATGCACCAACTCAAGGAAACGTGCTTCCGGGCGCAGCGCACGCAATCCCTCGATCACCCCGAAACTCAGCCCGCTACCACCGTGTACTGCCGTTCCAGAGGGTTTATTAATGACCAAAATATGGTCGTCTTCATACAAAATACACTCTGCCAGAGCTGCTACTTTATCCAGTTTCGCAGATACAGGGGCTTCCTGCTTTTCCGCAACCCTGACAGGCGGGATTCTGATAATGTCGCCTGCGGTCAATTTATATTCAGGCTTGATTCTTCCTTTGTTAACTCGAACTTCACCTTTTCGCAAGATTCGATAGATCATGCTCTTAGGTACACCTTTTAAACGAGCCAGCAAAAAGTTATCAATTCGCTGACCTGCTTCATCGTCATCAATCGTGACAAACTGTACAATTTGATTATTTGTTTTCATGGGCGAGATTCTAATTATCCAACAAACATAGTGCCACTCATTTTTAAATATGACTAAATAATATCCATATTTTCTTACTTCATTATTCCAAGTGTCTTAGGATAAAGACTAAAGATTAACAACTTATCACTATTTCCTAATAAAAAAGCCGCAAAGCGATAAAGTCACCTTGCTATCACCCCAATAGCAATGGAATAATGCTTTCTGGCCACAGTTTACTAAACTATGAATGGCAAGATTGAAATTGTTTGTTATCTGTTTGTTTGAACAAAAACGCAGCAATGGCGTAAGACGTAATGTTTAAGCAAACAATTTATGGGCTGCGAGTTGCAGCTTACTGGATTGGGTAAAATCTGTACCAGTTTATTACAGTATCCCAAATAAAGAGTGCTGTATTTAAATGAAATTCAGGCTCACCGACAAATAGGCGCCTCTATACAAACGATAGCCGTGAGGCTGGCGGTTTTGTAAAAGACACGAGGCCATCGGTAACCAGTAGCGCATCTCTTTTTACTCGCAGCTCTATATTAATGTAAAAAATAATGAGTAAGTTAGAATGAAAAGAATGTTAATCAACGCAACTCAACAGGAAGAGTTGCGTGTTGCCCTTGTTGATGGGCAACGTCTTTATGATTTGGATATTGAAAGCCCAGGACACGAGCAGAAAAAGGCCAATATTTATAAAGGTAAAATTACCCGGATTGAACCTAGCCTAGAAGCTGCTTTTGTTGATTATGGCGCAGAACGGCACGGTTTCCTCCCCATTAAAGAAATTGCTCGCGAATATTTCCCAAGTAATTATCACTCCCATGGTCGCCCTAATATTAAGGATATCCTTAAAGAAGGTCAGGAAGTCATCGTTCAAGTTGATAAAGAAGAACGCGGTAATAAAGGTGCAGCTTTAACAACCTTTATCAGTCTGGCTGGCAGCTATCTGGTTCTGATGCCAAATAACCCAAGAGCAGGCGGAATTTCTCGCCGTATCGAAGGTGATGATCGCATCGAATTAAAAGAAGCGCTTTCTTCTCTTGAAGTTCCTGAGGGAATGGGGCTTATCGTCCGTACCGCAGGTGTAGGCAAATCTGCTGAAGCCTTGCAGGGAGATTTGAATTTCCGTCTGAAACATTGGGAAGCAATTAAGAAAGCGGCAGACAGCCACCCCGCTCCATTCCTGATTCATCAGGAAAGCAATGTTATTGTGCGGGCTTTCCGTGATTATCTGCGTCCAGACATCGGCGAAATCCTGATTGATAATCCGAAAATCCTTGACTTGGCACGCCAGCACATCACTGCTCTGGGCCGTCCTGATTTTGCCAGTAAAATCAAATTGTACAGCGGTGAAGTTCCCCTGTTCAGCCATTATCAAATAGAGTCACAAATTGAATCGGCTTTTCAGCGTGAAGTTCGTTTGCCTTCCGGTGGTTCAGTAGTCATTGATACGACTGAAGCCTTGACCGCAATCGATATTAACTCATCCCGCTCAACCCGCGGTGGCGATATCGAGGAAACGGCCTTTAATACTAACTTAGAAGCTGCTGATGAAATTGCCCGCCAATTGCGTTTGCGTGACCTCGGTGGCCTCATTGTTATTGACTTTATTGACATGACACCTGTTCGTCACCAGCGTGAAGTTGAAAATCGGTTGCGTGATGCGGTACGCCAAGATCGGGCTCGTATTCAAATTGGCCGTATTTCCCGCTTTGGCCTATTGGAAATGTCACGCCAGCGTTTAAGTCCATCTCTGGGCGAATCCAGTCACCATGTCTGCCCCCGTTGTAGCGGCACAGGGACTATTCGTGACAATGAATCACTTTCCTTGTCAATATTGCGCCTCATTGAAGAAGAAGCACTAAAAGAAAATACACATCAGGTTCATGCTATTGTTCCGGTACAAATTGCTTCCTACTTACTGAATGAAAAGCGTAAGGCAGTCAGCGCAATTGAACATCGCCAGGGTGGTGTCGGTGTTGTTATTGTCCCGAACGATCAGATGCAGACTCCGCATTTCTCCGTTTTACGTGTACGTAAAGGTGAAGAAATTTCTGTTTTAAGTTATATGCTCCCTCAAATTCATGAAACAGAAATGATAAACGCTCAGGATGACAGCCAGCCTGAGCGTAAACGTCCAGAACAACCTGCCATTTCAGCGTTTGATCTACCAGCAGAAACACCAGCACCTGCTGTTGCAAAAGCAAAAGAGAAAAAGGCAATTGTCAATAACCAGAAGCAAGCTGAAAAACCCGGGTTACTCAGCCGTTTTGTTTCTGCCCTGAAGAAAATGTTCGGTGGTGAAGAAGAAAAACAAGCTCAGGAAAAGGGAAGAAAACCTTCTGGTAATGATAACCGTCGCACAGTAGAACGTCGCAACTCTCGCCGCCAGAATCAACGCCGTGAACGCAACGAGAATGAAACTCGCAATAACCGTGAACGCGATGAACAACGCAAGGGCCGCAATGTTCAGCAGAAAAATAATGCTCAAGAAAACCCGGCAATAGACAATGAAGCCCGTGAAGCACAGCAACAACAACGCCGTGAACAACGTGCTGAACGTCAGCGTCGTCGTCAGGAAGAAAAACGCCAGCAACAACTGGAAGCCAAAGCTCAACAGGCAACGAATAAACCTGAGGTTGTTGAAGAGGAAGTTGAAGAGCTCCAGCCTGTCATGCCTCGTCGTCAACGTCGCCAGCTTGAGCAAAAAGTACGTATCATTGATGAAGTGAAAAAAGAAGTCAGCATTGCAGCTTTACCAACAGTAATGCCTGAAACTGTATCAACAAATACAGGAGAAGCGCAAAAAGTTAAAGCGTCTGTCCCTGCCGTTATTGATACGAATATTGAAGCAGCAAACCAACCCGCTATGCCACAAAGCCCGGTTGCACAAAATGCAGCTTCACAAAATAATGAGCAACAAGATAACACGATGCCACGTCGCTCCCGCCGTTCGCCACGCCACTTACGTGTCAGTGGTCAACGTCGTCGTCGTTATCGTGATGAACGTAATCTGACTCAATCACCAGTGCCATTGACAATGGCTGTCGTTTCACCAGAACTGGCATCAGGCAAAGTTTGGGTTCGTTATCCCGTCACACCAGTAACATCTGCTGAGCTTGAAACCCCGGTAGCTATTGCTAGCATTGAAGAAAGCACAACACTTGCGCAGCAAGAAAATGTGATTCTAATGCCAGCAGTAGTTGAATCTGCGCCAGCTTCAACAGAAGTTCATATTGAGGCTGTGGAAAAACAAGATGTCACTACTCATGACAAGGCTGAATCAGCCAGCAATGATGCGCCTATCACGATATCTGTAGAACCGGAAATCGCGGAACCTATTATCAATCATCATGAAAAACATCAGCCAGAAGTTTTAGGTGATATTACATCTCATAAAGCTGTATCTCATGAAGCTGTATCTCATGAAACAGTACAGCATGATAGTGCAGCATCACATGATGCTGAAGAAACACGTCACCCTGCGGAAACCATCGTTGTGACGCCTATTCTTGAACAGGAACATCATGAAGAACAACCAACTGTCGCAACGGAAGTATGTGCTAAGGCAGAGGAAGTTAAAACGAAAGAGGCAAAAGCTGCTGAGTCTTCGATTATCGTGGAAAAAAATCATCACGCTTATTCCCCAATGACGAAAGCGCCAGCACCAGATATGGCAACAAAACCTGTTGTTATCACTGAATGGCAGCGCCCTGATTATCCGTTCAAAGGTAAAGGTGGTGCAGGTGGGCATTCTGCAACAAACATCGCAACTTCTGCTATGTCGAAACCACAATCATTCGAATAATCAGATAGTGTGATTTTCTGTAAAACTCAAAGTGGCTCCTCTTGTTAGGAGCCATTTTTTTATCCATATACGATAAATATAGTCCAATTTAATTTTATTTAGCCAACTATTCCAATAAAATTGGATGGTTATCATTCTCATTTAATATAGTTAATTTTATGGAGAAATTCCCATCTATGAAACCTTGGCTTATTTTTGGTGCAGGAAAAGGGGTCGGACGCCATCTGGTCACTATCGCTCTGGAACAGAACCGCCCTGTCACAGCATTAATCCGCAATGACCAACAGGCGTTGGAACTGAGTACAGCAGGCGTTAACGTAATACACGGTGATGCCTGTGACAAAAAGAGTATAGAAAAAGCGATTTCACAAGCAGGAGAAAATCCTATCATCTTTTCAACTATTGGAGGGGGAGATGCCGATCATTATGGAAATATTGCCATCATAGATGCGTTGGAACAGGCTGGGATCTCTCGCATGTTATTGGTGACATCTATCGGATGTGGTGACAGTTGGAAGACATTATCTCCACGGGCCAAATCATTATTTGGGCAGTCAGTCCGGCACAAATCACTTGCAGAAAGTTACCTGCAAACCAGCACATTGGATTTTACAATCATTCGTCCTGGAGGCTTAACTGATCAATCAGGTACAGGCCATTGCCAGCGTTATCAAAAAGAAGTTCATGGCATGGTAAGTCGGGAAGATGTCGCCAAGCAATTAGCACAAATGGCCGAAGATGAACAAGCTTACTATCAAATTTATGCCTTAGTTGATCCTGAGCTAAAACCGCATTGGAACTGATTTACAAAAGATCCTAAAAACATAACCACGCCTAATGGCGTGGTTAATTGTCTGTTCAAACTTGAACAACTAAAACTCACTTGATTCCACTATCCATCGCTTTGAGTTTCTTAGATAATTCCCGGCGCTCTTTAGACAGTTCAGCATTTTTGATGATGTATTCATCAACGCGTTCTTCATAATCACTGCGCATATGAGCGATAATCCCTTGAATATCTTCAACCGACATTCCCGGTTTGATGTAGTCACTTAAGTTATCGAGGAGGAGTACACGCTTTTGGTTATCTCGAATTTTTTTCTCATTATCTACAATTTCGCGCTGTAATTTGTTCTTACGACGGAATATACGCACAAACTCCAGTACATTGTGGAATGTTGGTTTATTTGTGTTGTCCATTTTTTACACCTTTTTTAATCAGACCGATAATTTCTTATGCTAACTACACAATACAATTTCAAGCAACACATAGACAAGTCAGTTTCGACAATTTATTGATGGGATCTACTTTCGAGAGATACCCCTTAATCAATTAACCTCTTTTTGTCTGTATCCGGAGCCCAATAGCCACCGCTGCCATGATAGGTTTCTGCTCCTAAAGTGAATTGTTCACCACAATCCTGACAAGCAAAATGGTAATCAACAACATCCCCCTAAACCATTTCTCTGGCACATTCCTTGAGCACTTGGCGCTGTAAGCTGGTAGTCAGGATCAACCATAATGTCTACTATGTGAAAAAAACATGCTCCATCTCCAATCACACGTCCCATACCAATCAACCTCCCTTGATCGCGTAAACAGATTGCAAACAGTGAATTCACATGCCTCATACTAACAACCCCATCATAAAATCCAAAATCGGTTTATTAAATCTTGTCGAAACCTTAGGTAATATTGCCCACACTGGGAAAATTTAAAAAATTGCCTGAATACATTGGAAAACAGGTTTCGGTAAAAAGATACAGTTTGAATTACTGCAAATTTAACTAACTCTAGCTCATTTTCGAGTGGACTGTAATGAGTTAAACATTGCACAGGCCGAGGAATACACATGTACGCCAAATATATCGGGAAAGATGATCCCCAAAATAATTTAGTTAAAAACAAGATTTATAAACTCACAGAGCAAGATAACGGTAAGTATTCGATTAATGGGGTTTTTGTTCATTCTGACACTGTGGTAGCCGTGTATCCGCACCCACACGCGGCTTTAATTGAAGAATATGCAAAACTCGCAGCCGAACATGATGAACCATGGCGCTGGTTTCAATATCGCAAGGACGCTTCCGAAAATTGGCAGAATTGCACTAAAAATTTAATTTTTATCCAGACATTGGAATTCAGGCTAAAGCCTAATCCGCTCATTGTCCGCATTGGCGAATGTGACGTACCTGTACCTGAAAGAAAACCGCCCCTGAAAGGTACAAAATATTATATTCCTGATCTTCTATCTGATGATTGTGTTGACCCACTTGTATGGGATAACAGCAACATAGACTTACGTTTGCTAGATAGAGGATTGGTACACCTTAATGCAGATGCTGCTAACATCCATGCTTATGCGCTCCTTTCTCTGACCAAATAGCAGCACCGAATCCCTCATATCAAAAAGCACACCTGTTTGGTTAGCACGCCTTACCCGATAATCGGCAAGTGTGCTTTTTGATATGCGAAAGGGAATATCACAACATAACGGATACCTTAATCCCAAAACCATCCATATCTAATAATTCAGATTGGCCTGAATATGGTTTACCATGTAAAAGGCTTAATCTGGTGTCACTGAGAACCGTAGTTCTGAGCACACATCTTAAACATGAGTTTGGTACACATATACAGTATTTCATCAGGAAAACAGTAAAGAAATTTAGCTACATTAACCAAACAAATGAGAAGCCAATAAAAGCCTAACTCTATAATTAATTGATAAATTAAATGGGGATAACTCAACATTGAACACCAGTAAAGAAGAACAAAGTTTCTACTTTCATGACTATGAAAGCCAACTGGTAATTTACTGTATTTAAACGTAATTTAATTAAAATTAATTTTTTATGTACTCAATTTTGTACTCAAATATTAATTTCGATTACATTTGATGTAATAGCACTGGATTAATTGGCGAGATAACTAGGCAATTTAAACCCGCAACTTCTGCGGGTTTATTTTACGCCTCAATTTCCCCCTGCCCCACATTCCACACCGAATCTTCCGGCATCTGGACACGGACGTCTAAGCGACAACCTTCGGGAATATCACACGGCTCACCATCGGCATAGTAAACCTTTTCCCCGTCCACAATTTCTTTTATCCGCTTGTTCTGAAACTGCTTGGGTAAATGGGTATGCTGACGGTGGAACGTCTCAATAGTGATGCTGCCGTCCTTGTGGACCTTATCGTCGATGTAGATGAGTTCGAGGCCGTTGTTATTCTTCGGCGATGAAATGCCGCCATGCACGCCCCATGCGCCATCGGCGTTATAGCCCAGCACACCGGATATTTGATAATGACCGAGGCCGAGTTTAGTGACCGTGGCCCCCTCGGATTCGTCGTTGGTGATGAAGGTGCCGTCGGGGTGGATTTGGATGATGGGGGAGGATTTTTTGATGTAC
>NZ_JBBMXH010000011.1:0-75362 GCF_037996725.1 Xenorhabdus entomophaga | reverse complement strand
CGACTTACCTGCCATTGAGGTTTCGTGTTATTTCACTGGCTACCATGAACAGGTGTGTACGCTGGAGCAAGGCACTATCACCGTAACGCAGGAAGGTTCACCGTCTCACCTTAGCGTACACAATATCACCCCGGTCACAAGCGATTACCCGCCCCTGTTGCAGGAAAATAGTGGCTGGCCGCTGCTGTCCTGCCTCTCCAGCCCGCCGATGATGCTGTTTGCTACCGACAGCCTGAAACAGTTTCTCCGGTTGTTTGACCCGTATGCCGATACGCATCGTCCCCTGAGTCGTCAGTTCCGTCAACACATTGACGGCATTTTGCAGGCAGAAGAGCGTTTGACCGACCGGATGCGGTTAGGTCGCTCCATTCGCGGGCATTTACTCTCGCTCACCCTGAATCCTGACTGCTACCACAATGCAGGTGAAATGTACCGCTTTTGCCGGTTAATTAATCAGGCGCTGGCGTGTTTTATCACCCGGTCTTCGTTTGTCATGCTGGAGATTTTCACCCCGGACAGTCACAAGGTGCTGTGGCAGTTTTGGCATGTCGATGGGTTACGCCCGGAAATGTAACCGATTAAGGAACGCATGACATCAACCATAAGGAAAAAATCAACATGAAAAGTGGATTACGTTTTGTCTGCACTATCGCCGGTGTGCCGGAAGATACCTTTGCAGTGGGGGAATTTTCCCTACAGGAAGGGTTATCTGAACTGTTTACCCTGAACCTGACGCTGGTCAGAGCCGGTAACGCTAACCCATTCAGGCCACAGGCGGAGATTGATTTGGCCTCACTGCTGATGCAGGAAGCCGTGCTGCAAATCTTTCACGGCGCAACCGAGCAGCGCAAAATCACCGGCATCATCTCCCATGCGGACTGGGTAGGTACAGATGGTAACAAAACGTTCTATACCGTGACCGTGCGGCCTGCCTGCTGGCGGCTGACGCTCAATCAGGACAGCCGGATTTACCATCAACAAAATGTCCCCGCCATCTTAAACAGCCTGCTGAAAAAACACCGGGTGAAAGCTGATTCAAAACTCTACGACACCCATCAGGACCGGGAATATGTGACCCAAAAACGCGAATCGGATTATGCGTTTTTTTGCCGGTTGGCGGCGGAAGAGGGATTTAGTTTCTGGTTTGAGGATGAAACGCTGTTTTTCAGCGACAGCCATCTGGGAATGACCGCCGGGTTACCACTGCAATACCAGCCGCAGCCAGAAACCGCCTACGGAACCGACACTATTTATCAGGTGCGACTGGGGGTCGGTATGAGTCCGCAGCGCAGCCTGCATAAAGACTTTAACCCGGAGAATCCGCGCTATCACCTCTCCCATATGCAGAGCAGTGAAGGTTTCCGCGATTTCGGCAGCCAGACCCCTTACACCGTGTTTGAAAGTTACGGGCGTTTTCAGAAAGATGCCGCTGCCATTCCGTTTTTAAAATACCGGCAGGAAGCGCTGGATAACCAGAAACAAACCGGTAGCGGCAGCAGTAACTGCATCAAACTGATGCCGGGCAAAATCTTCGAGATAAAAAATCATCCCCATAAACCGCTGAATGTTCGCTGGCAGGTGGTCGGTATCAGCCACCACGGACGCTGCCCGCAGGCACTGGGAGACAGTGGCGGAGAAGGTACCACACTTTCCAACCATTTCAGTTTTATTTCCGGCCTGGATGATTACCGTCCGCCTTTCCACTACAAACCGCTGGCGGATGGCGATGAAACCGCCATCGTAGTTGGTCCGGAAGGGGAGGAAATCTTCGTCAATAAAGACGGTGCCATTAAAGTGCATTTCCACTGGAACCGCTATGACCCGCCGGATGATGGCGCTTCGTGTTGGGTACGGGTTGCTCAGGGCTGGAACGGTAACGGTTTTGGTTTTATGGCGATACCGCGTATCGGGCAAGAGGTGATTATCTCTTACCTCAACGGCGATATTGACCGCCCCATTGTTACCGGCTGTGTCTATAACGGTTTGAACCGTCCGCCACTGGATTTACCGGCAGAAAAGACCCGCACCACGTTTAAAACCAAAACCCACAAAGGCAAAGGGTTTAACGAACTGCGTTTTGAAGATGCCAAAGGCAGTGAGGAAATTTATTTCCACGGCCAGAAAGATTTTACCGCCCAGATTGAAAATGATGTGCTCTGGCATATCAAACACGACCAGAAGAGCCGCATCGATAACAACCGTTACCACGATATCCGCGCCGATGACCATCATCAGGTTGCCGGTTCGCGCAAAATCACCACCGAAGGTGATGTGTCGCACCGGATTGCCGGTAGTCAGCATACCCAGACCGGCGATGCCACTGTCATTGACAGCGGGCAGGAAATCCACCTGAAAAGCGGCGGCAAAGTGGTGCTGGAAGCGGCGGCAGAAATCACGCTGAAAGTCGGCGGCAGTTTTCTCAAAGTCACGCCGGCTGGCATTTTGTCTTCAATGATTAATGTCGGGCAGGGTTCCGCAGGCAGTGGGCGCGGGGTGTCACTGCAACTTCCAGAGGGGGTAGCACCGCTCGCACAAGTAGGGCAACTCCCGATGGCGGAAGCACTCCCGGTCATTGAATTTCCGGCTAAGCCCCCTTGCGCCATTCTTGCACAGCAAGAGGAAAACTGGGTTATCACCGGAGCAGAGGAAGCATGATGGAATCGACTAATTGGAAAAGCTGGTTATCACAGCAGGACAGAGGCGAGTGTTACTTTCTGGTCAACAGTCTGGCAGAACCGAACCCGGTCCAGCGCTTTTACCTCAACGGCTGGGCCGAGCAGGCGTTTCCGCTCTATAGCGGTACACCAATGAAGGCCATGCTGGAACAAAGCCCGTGGCTGATCCAGCCCAAAGCCAAGTACCTGCCGGAACTGGCGAAATTGCTGGATAAACACACATTCAGTGATGCCAGTTGGGGCTGGGGATATCGCAGCACGTTACCGTGGTCATTTCAGTTAGAACACTGGCGGTTGCATCAGCAGGTGTTGCTACGTGGTCAGGTTGTGGTGTTGCGGTTGATGGATAACCGGATCTTTACACCATTGCTGCCCGCCCTGAAATCGGGGGACTGGCGTGAATTGCTAACCCCAGTGAATGAGCTAATGATCGATACCCCTGAGCCGGTTTGCTATTACCGGCCAGAAAATTGCCCTCAGGAACTGAGTACCAGTTTGTTTGTGTTGGGTGATCATCTGATTGAAGCCCGTTACTCAACCGATACGACTCTCAAGAATCTAGCTTACGCGTTAAGTTGCCAGCTTTGGGAGGAAAGTTCCGAATTGGCACTGAAACTGGATGAACCGGAAGGGCAATTGCAGCACAGCCTTGTGATATGGCTGAAGCAGGCGAGAGATGAAAAACGTAGCCTGAATAAGTTAACGGCTGAGCACTTTATTACAGATAACCCACCGATTGCACTTAATAAAGAAATTTAAGATTAATTTTCCACTACCTATAATCAATTAAGGAAGAAAAAATGGGGCAGTTACAACAGGCGGATTGCATTGGCATTGATTGCCGAAAAATACTGAAACACTGGATTGAGTTTCAACTTGTGGATGAACAGGGTAAACCATTGGTGGGAATGCCTTATAAATTGGTAAGTATGGGAAATAAAAAAGATATCCGCACAGGTGTTACCGATGGGGAGGGACTCCTGCGGGAAGAAAATTTACCGCCCATGCCTGTAAGACTTTGGGTTGATGCACAGAAACTCTCTGATGAGATGGAATTCAGACAATTAAGAACTGTGCGTGGGCCTCTGGGTTCAAAGGTTCAACATAATGCCAAAGCGCAAGGACATTCTTACCGCTATGTTAAAATTGGTGATCTTTGTGATCAGAAACCAGTAATTAAAGATTGGGAGGAAAATGAACTCCCTAAATATCACTTCCCTGATAATAAATTTCAGGGATTTCGTGCCGTGTTTATGGATGAACGGTGGGTATTGGAAGTGTGTCCTTTCCGGGCTTGGGTGATGTTATTGCATCATCAAAAAGAGTATTCACTGGTAAATGCTTATAACCAAGGGCTAATGTCCGTTCTAGCTTATGCCAATGCTACAGATAATGGCAACAAAGACACAAAAGAATACAGCGGTTCTGTCTTTCATTTCTTTAAAGAGCAGCTCCTTGATTTATCTTGCTTACCTAATCGAATTGAACAAAAAGATTTTCAACCCATTGTTTATGACGTTCCTTTCAGGGAGCGTTATATAGTCGTGAAATTTATTGATACTGGTGATGATTTAGATACACAAATGTTTTATGTCGCGAATAATAAAGAGTTGATTATCAGTTGGCGAGGTACAGCTAGTTTTACAGATGCTATTATTACTGATTTAAATTTTAAGCCAACTAAACTACCCAATGATTTCATTGGAAAAGGCAGGGTGCATGATGGTTTTTGGAAAGCTTTTTGGGTTGGAGTCAATAAATCAGACATAGGAAAAATAAGTGTTTTTGATGATATAAAGGAACTAACAAAAGATAGGAAAATATTTATTTGTGGTCATAGTTTAGGTGGCGCACTGGCATTAATTCATAGCGTGCAATTGAAAGAGTACAATCCATGTTTATATACCTATGGTATGCCAAGAGTATTCACGTACAATGCAATAATGGAAATTCAGGACATTATTCATTATCGCCATATTAATCGGAATGATTTAGTTCCTGGTGTACCTTTCGAAAAAGACATGAATAATTATTACTTTGAAAATGGTTGGGATTCCATGGGTTATGCTATAGAAGCATTGAGTCTTCCACAATCTGCCATAGTTACATCTCCATCGTTAATCACAGCGGGTTTAACACCCGCAGCAATGATAACTACTAAACTTGATAAAATAAAAACAAATGATTTATTTTTACATCAAGGGAAAACCGTTCATTTATATAAAGGAGAAATTATATATGGCTCCACTGCAAATCTAATTTCCCCAATAAATATTGCAAAAAAAGTAGAATTTAATTTTTATTTGGTTCCATCACTATTACCAGACGATTCTGCAATTGAAAATTTCTTTCCAAATAACAAACAGCCAAATAAATCAGCATCAAACAATATACTCCATCACTTTAGTGGGGTTTATATGGATTTTATAAAAGAAAAACTTATTTCGCTATGTGTTCCTGAGCGCAATATACTTTATAAAGAAAAAATTCAGAATTTTAAAGATAAGATGAATAAACAACAATATGAATTGAAAGAGGAATATTTCAACTATCAGTATTTTTTAAAGCTGGAACAACAAATTGGTTCACGTTTATCTTTTAGTCAAGAAAGTGAATCAGGCAAAAGAGCAATTGCTTATTTTGCATATAATGAAAAATCTAATAAGGGTTGATTGGTATGAATAAAGTAAAATTTGTATTTATTTTTACAATCACTCCATTCCTATCAGGATGTGGTGAAATCATTGATTATCAGATCGATAAATACTTTCCAATTAACCCACAATACGGAGGCCAATCTATTATAATATCAAGTGCTCCACCAAATAATACTAAACCAAAAATTTTAGCGGAGTACTTCTCTAGTAAATGCTCAACAATACAATTAAATTCAGATCTTCTTCCTAGAGGAAGAAAATATAGAATAAGAGAAATTGAATGGGACTTAAAATCTAATAACAATGATCGATTAGAAACAGAAATTCCTATTAATGGAAGAGGCTGGTGCAATTGGAAACTAAGTAAAATTACAATGGGGCTTTCTTATGAAGAAAAAAAATTTACCAATAAAAACATTAGGATAAGTACAGGTAATGCTCTTACTGTTCATATAGAAAATGTAGATGATAAAAAAAGCAATGAAAATAAACAGGATAAAACAAATAATACTGTTAACTATACTTCTACGCTTTTTCCTGTTTATAAAGAATTTAAAGGAGAATATACAAGGGTATTTTTTGTTAAACCCAATGGCGAAAGAGAGCCAACAATTTTTCTATCGAAAAAAATGAATGGGTATATTTACTACAATCCAAAGTTAGATGAATCAAAAGTTACTAAAATCATTGTTCCTGCTGGTGAGGAACCATCTAGAGTTGAGTACCCAGATGGTAAAGTAGAGTTAAATAGAGATTCTATTGATTATTGGGAGATAAATAATACAAACCAATGGAGACAGTAATAAATATTTATTAAAATCATCATAACATCAGGAGCTAACATAAGATATTTATAGTTTCTGATGTTGGATATGATATCAATTATTAGACACCGATTTTTTTAGACATAGAATTAAATATGGCAAATCGAGCTGTTATTTTATTAAACGACACCACCGACCACGGTACAACCCCGGACAAACGCGCCCATGTCTTTTGAATCATTATCATCAGCACCGCCAAAACAGAAGGCGAGCGATTGTCTTGAACGATCTTTTTATGAGGAATGTGATGATACGATTCATCACATTCCTCGTTCTTTTTGACCATGCACTGTTCAGGTTCCGCGCGTGCAGCTTTTCAAGGCACAAATTTCGCTAACCATCAAACTCATCAATAGTGACACTTAGGGTCAATGAAGTTCCATCACGCAGTACGGTGACAGGAACAACACTACCGGGATGAATTTCTGCGACTTGATCCATCGTTTCAGTGGGTGATTCGGCAGGTTGGTGATTGACGCTGGTAATAATATCGCCCACTTTGATGCCCGCTTTTTCGGCCGGGCCTCCCGGTGCAACCTGAAAAACACGCATGCCTTGAATTTGATTGATATTACTGCCTGATGAGCGAATATGGGGTAATTCTCTCGCTGTGATGCCTATATATCCTCTAATGACCCGTCCGTCACGGATCAATTTCTGCATGACTGTCGTAGCCAGTTTCGTTGGAATGGCAAACCCCAATCCTTCAGGCGTCGAGCCAAACTCTGACTTATCAAACGTTAACGTATTGATCCCGACTAATTCACCTAACGTATTAACCAAAGCGCCCCCCGAATTACCCTGATTAATTGAGGCATCTGTTTGCAGGAAATTCTGGCGTCGGGTCGGGCTAAGCCCAACCCGCCCTGTCGCACTAATAATGCCTTGCGTGAT
Source organism: Xenorhabdus entomophaga (assembly GCF_037996725.1). NCBI lineage: Bacteria > Pseudomonadati > Pseudomonadota > Gammaproteobacteria > Enterobacterales > Morganellaceae > Xenorhabdus > Xenorhabdus entomophaga. The sequence continues at coordinate 68,312 of NZ_JBBMXH010000011.1, read as the reverse complement.
GGTTTGCCCCAAATTGTAAGGATTACCGATAGCCAGAACGACATCTCCTACATGAGCCACACGTTTAGGATTGATGGGGATCACAGGAAGATCTGTGGCATTAATTTTCAGGACTGCCAAGTCTGTCGGGTCATCTGAGCCGACCAACAGGGCTTCATAAAAACGACCGTCTTGCAGGGCGACAATAATGGAGCCGGCTTTATTGATGACATGCTTGTTAGTCAGAATATAGCCATGTTCACTCATTATGACGCCGGAACCCAAGGGACGGAGTTCACGGCTTTCATGGGAAAAACTACCCATACTGCTGCTATAGATATTGACAACAGCGGGGGCTGCCCGCCTGACTCCTTGGCTGAAACTGTAAACTTTATTGCTGGGGTTATCGCTCAGGAGATTTTTTAAGCCATTAGGTTGCAGGGAAGGAATGGCAATCAGCAAAATAGCTGCAATCAATAAACCTATCAGTATAGAGCGCAATAACTTGATCAGCATGGCATTATTCAGTAATAAATGATTGAAAAGAAGAATAGCACAGAAGCAAACAGACACAGCATAATACTGTGTCTGCCATGGATATCCCTTCGTCTTTTAAGTTGCCGCTTTGTTGGCTGTGCTCATTCACCCCAGTCACATAGTGATCTATGCTCCTGGGGATTCATTCCTTTGCCGTCGCGCTGCATCTTGAAATCCATTGGATATAGATCGCGTTTTTAATGTTTAATTGATTAATTACGCAGTAACAGATAAATATTATCGTCACCACGTATGACGCTTAATGCGATAACTGAAGCTTTATCTTCAATGACTTTACGCAATTCGCCAATATTCCGCACACGCGTATTATTGGCAGCAACAATCAGGTCATCTTTCTGCAAACCAGACAGTGCAGCAGGCGAATTCTGAACGATGGAGTCCACTTTAATGCCTTGAGTGCTGTTCACAGTAGCATTGCTCAGGGTTGCACCTTGCAGGGCAATACTCAGCTTTTCTGCTTTGGTTGACTGACCATCATTGTTATCCAATGTTACGGTGACTTCCAGTGGTTTTCCTTTGCGCAGCAGGCCAATTTTGACATCTTTGCCCGGAACGGTTGTGCCAATTTTTGCCCGCAATTCAGCAAAGCTGTTGATCTTCTTACCATCAAAGGAAACCAATACATCTCCTGGTTTGATACCTGCTTTGGCAGCAGCCGATTTAGGCATAACTTCGCTGACAAATGCCCCTTGTTGTGCATCTATGTTGAGTGCCTTAGCGATATCTGCACTCATCTCGGTTCCTTTGATACCGAGTATGCCACGTTTGACTTCTCCGTTGGCAATGAGTTGTGCGGAAAGGTTTCTGGCCATATTACTCGGGATCGCAAAACCAATACCAACGTTACCACCGCCTGGCGCAATAATGGCGGTGTTAATGCCGATTAATTCCCCTTTCAGGTTAATCAAGGCACCACCTGAGTTACCGCGGTTAATGGAGGCATCGGTCTGGATAAAGTTTTCCAGACCTTCCAAATTCAGGCCACTGCGGCCAAGAGCGGAAATGATCCCGGATGTAACAGTTTGCCCCAGCCCAAATGGATTACCGATTGCTACGGCATAATCCCCGACGCGAAGCTGGTCGGAATCAGCGAACTTAATGGCTGTCAGATTTTTGGCATCTTTCAGTTCTAAGAGTGCAATGTCAGTTTGCGGATCGCGCCCGACCAGTTTTGCGGAGTATTCACGACCGTCGTTTAATTGAACTCGTATCTTGTTGGCGTTTTCAATGACATGACTATTGGTCAGCACATAGCCTTTATTGGCATCAATAATAACGCCGGAACCTAACCCTTTGAATGGGCTGCTTCTCTGTTCTTGTGGCGGAAAAGCAGGCCCAAAGAAGAATTGGAAATCTTCGGGTAATTGAAGCTGTTGATTTTGTACTTCAGTACCTGAGACATGCACAGTAACAACGGAAGGAAGTACTTTTTCCAGCATTGGCGCCAGACTGGGCAATTCTTGAGAGGCCACGGCAGCAGGTAACGCTGCATTACTTACCATTGGAACTGATGCTAAAGACAGTCCAATACTGATAGCGAGTGCGCTAAGCAATGTATTTTTTCTTTTCATTGAATACGTTCTCTTAATACCTATAGCCAAAAAAGGGAAGTTGTACTTAAGAGACCTATCCTGTCAGGGAGTTTAATCTTCCCGGAAATTACGTTTATCGGGATAGGTTCTAAGCATAATTAATTCGATGCTGTTATGACTACTGATTATTCAGCAAAGTTCACTAATAATGTAGTTTCAAGGAATTTCTTTACAGGTATTTACGTGAATTCACTGTTAATGCGCCGTGGCACCGAATGTTACCACGGCAAAAAAATTTATTGTTTCTTATCCTGGATAGGACGGAACAGGCCGGATGCGCCCTCAGAATAGTCCCGTGGAGGCATGTCCGATGCCATTTTACTTTTTTCGGCTTCGGATTCGCTCAGGCGATAATTGAAAGGATTATCCTGTATCGGTATGTTAGGCATCAGGTCGTTGGAGCTTTTGGCCATGTGCTGATATAACTGACGATAATCGCGAGCCATATTATCAAGTAACTCCGCGCTGCGGGCGAAATGGCCGACCAACTCTTTGCGGTACTCTTCCAACTCAGCCCGGTTTTTCTCTAGTTCTGTTTGTAGTTCATTCTGTTGGCGTAACTTTGAGCTGCCAAAGCGGACAGCCAGCGCGCCGACGATAAAACCAATGATTAATCCGATCAGTGCATATTCCCAAGTCATGGCAACTCCTTTAGTCACATCATTGTTTTGCAATACCAGTTCTGCAATATCATTATTACCACTATAACCGCTAATTTAGTCGGAGTGGAATATTGATTATTATTTAATTAATTTATACCCCATCTAATGTGTTAATTTTATACAGATTTGCTAGGGTATGCAGTGAATTATATCCGATAGATTTTAAGTTACAGCATCGCCAGTAAAGCGAAATTTTGGATAAGAAATCATATAATGAACTGAAATCAGAGGAGATTGACCGACTCTTATCAGTAAAATCTCATACGTGCTGAGAATAAAAATTTTTAAGGATTGTCACTTTCATGTCACCGATTACACCTTCATCTCTCTATCAGTCTGCGTTGTCTGATGGTCAGTACCAGCCTGATGATGTGCAGCGCAATACGGTTGCACGCCTGGATACTCTTCACCATGACCTTATTAATGCCAGCCCTTGCCATTTTCAACAACCCAATAAACTGAAAGGTATATTTGGCAAATTATTTGGGCGGCAAACCCCTGAACCGTGTCGTCCAGTTCAGGGGCTTTATATGTGGGGCGGTGTCGGGCGTGGAAAAACATGGTTGATGGACATGTTTTTCCAGAGCCTGCCCACAGAGCGAAAGCTACGCCTCCATTTTCATCGTTTCATGTTGCGGGTGCATGAAGAGTTAATGGCCCTGCAAGGGTATGAAGACCCTTTGGAGATAGTGGCTGATGGTTTCAAGGCAGAGACAGATATCCTCTGTTTCGATGAGTTTTTTGTTTCTGATATCACGGATGCGATGATCCTCGGTACTTTGCTGGAGGCCCTGTTTGTGCGGGGAATTGCATTGGTAGCAACATCCAACATTCCACCGGATGATTTATACCGGAATGGATTGCAGCGCGCGCGGTTTCTGCCAGCCATTGAGCAAATAAAAAAATATTGTGATGTCATGAACGTCGATGCGGGTATTGACTATCGGTTGCGGACACTCACACAGGCACATCTCTATTTGACGCCATTATCGGAAGAAAATCGGCAGGAGATGCAGCGTATATTCCAACGTTTATCCGGGCGGGAGGGTGAACCGAATCCGGTTTTGCAGATTAATCATCGCAGTATGCCTACAATCAGCAGCGTTGACGGGGTATTGGCCATCAACTTTAAAACCTTGTGCGAAGATCCCCGCAGCCAGTTGGATTACATTGCGTTATCGAAACTTTATCATTCGGTATTGCTGCATGACATGCCAATAATGACCACTTTGTATGAAAGTGCGGCACGACGCTTCATTGCATTGGTTGATGAATTCTATGAACGGCATGTGAAGCTTATTATCAATGCTGAAGTATCAATGGAGCAGATTTATCAGGGAGAATTGCTGACGTTCGAATATCGGCGTTGCTTGTCCCGATTGCAGGAAATGCAAAGCGAGGAGTACCTGAAACTTCCGCATTTACCTTGATATATTGACGCCTATGGGAGAAGGCAGCATCGGTCTACTGGATAATTATTGAATTTGGGGTCGATTTTTTACAATGACTTCTCTATAATCTTGCGACCCCACGTTACAGCAAGATTTTTTTTCCCAAAAAACTTGCATTAGTGCCGGCATAGGCTATTCGAAGGGGTAGGTTTGCTGGACATGAGTCGTGTGAACCTCAAAAAACAGTTTCTGAACATCGAGTGTTCACCAACGTGTAACTTATAATTGGGTAAGCTTTAATGAAAACTTTTACAGCTAAACCAGAAACCGTAAAACGCGACTGGTATGTTGTTGACGCAGACGGCAAAACTTTGGGCCGCCTTGCAACTGAAATAGCTCGTCGCCTACGCGGCAAGCACAAAGCGGAATATACTCCGCACGTTGATACTGGTGATTACATCATTATTGTTAACGCAGAAAAAGTTGCTGTAACCGGCAACAAACGTGCTGACAAGATCTATTATCACCACACTGGCCACATCGGTGGTATCAAGCAAGCGACCTTTGAAGAGATGATTGCTCGCCGTCCTGAGCGTGTCATTGAAATCGCGGTTAAAGGCATGCTGCCAAAAGGGCCACTGGGTCGTGCAATGTACCGTAAACTGAAAGTTTACGCGGGCAGCGAGCACAACCATGCGGCACAGCAACCACAAGTTCTGGACATTTAATCGGGATTATAGGCAATGGCTGAAAATCAATACTACGGCACTGGTCGCCGCAAAAGCTCTTCCGCGCGTGTCTTCATTAAGCCAGGTAGCGGTAACATCGTAATCAACCAACGCAGCCTCGAAGTTTACTTCGGTCGTGAAACTGCGCGCATGGTTGTTCGTCAACCACTTGAGCTGGTTGAAATGCTGGGCAAACTGGATCTGTACATCACTGTTAAGGGTGGTGGTATTTCTGGTCAGGCAGGCGCAATCCGTCACGGTATCACCCGTGCACTGATGGCTTATGACGAGACTCTGCGTTCTGATCTTCGCAAAGCTGGCTTCGTTACTCGCGATGCTCGTGAAGTTGAACGTAAAAAAGTGGGTCTGCGCAAAGCACGTCGTCGTCCACAGTTCTCCAAACGTTAATTTATTGCCACCTTTGTGGCATTGGATTAAAGTTGAAAACCCGTCATTTTGTGGCGGGTTTTTTTACGTCATAAGCTTTTTCATTCTTTGATAATTCTCTATTTTTCGCCAAAAAATAGCATATTAAAGAAACAAATCTTTAGACTCCAATATTTCATCATTAATTCTCGATGTACTTCCCCACAAAATGTGCAAAATCTGGTAGACTAGTAACAATTTTTTGCCTTATCCATGAGTTTGCCTGATTTGGCAGAGGTAAAACATATCTTCGAAATATTTCTCGTTACCGCCAGCAACGCTGTCACTTGAAAGATGAAGAGATAACAACCTCAGATAATAAGCGCGAAACAGGATGAGAATATGAGCGAGAATGGCCGCTGTTCACTGAAGGGCTGTTCGTTCCTTTTTTTAGATAAACTTGGAGGTTTTCATGGCTGTCGCTGCCAACAAACGTTCGGTAATGACTCTGTTTTCCGGCCCGACCGACATTTTTAGCCATCAAGTGCGAATTGTACTGGCGGAAAAGGGGGTCAGCGTTGAGATTGAACACGTTGAAGCAGGTAACTTACCTCAGGATTTAATTGATCTGAATCCTTACCAATCAGTTCCTACTCTCGTTGATCGTGAACTGACCCTGTATGATTCTCGCATCATTATGGAATATCTGGATGAGCGTTTCCCGCATCCGCCACTCATGCCTGTGTATCCTGTTGCTCGTGGCTCCAGCCGCCTGATGATGCATAGAATTGAAAAAGACTGGTATTCTCTGATGTACAAAATTCAGGAAGGAAGTGTTCAGGAGGCTAATGCTGCACGGAAACAGCTTGCTGAAGAATTGCTGGCTATTGGGCCTATTTTCAGGGAAATGCCTTTCTTCATGAGTGATGAATTCAGCTTGGTCGACTGTTACTTGTCTCCGCTGCTGTGGCGTTTGCCTGTCCTGGGTGTTGAATTGTCAGGCCCGGGCGCAAAAGATCTTCAAGTCTATATGCAGCGTGTGTTTGAACGTGACGCATTTTTGGCTTCGTTGACGGAAGCAGAGCGTGAAATGCGTTTACAATCACGGAGTTAATTTATGGAGATGACTCAAATGTCTCCACGTCGCCCTTATCTATTGCGGGCACATTATGAGTGGTTGTTGGATAATGAAATGACCCCGCATATTGTTGTGGATGTTAGTCTATACGGCGTAAACGTTCCGTTAGAATATGCACAGAATGGGCAAATTATCCTGAATATTTCACCGAGGGCAGTTGGTAATTTGGAATTGACCAACGATGAAGTTAGATTCAATGCCCGTTTTGGCGGTGTTGCACGTCAAGTTACTGTCCCAATGGAGGCTGTTCTTGCGGTTTATGCCCGTGAGAATGGTGCGGGAATGATGTTTGAACCTGAACTCGCCTATGAAGAGAATAGCGGGTCAGAAGAAGCGGATTCGCCGGTAGCAGACAATTTGGTACTTATCCACGATAAGAAAATTTCTCGTGATGATAATTCACCAGATGATGAACCACCTCAACCACCAAAAGGTCGCCCAACCTTGCGTGTCGTAAAATAATTGCGTAGTGAACGACATTCCAATCTGAATTTCAAGTTTCAGCCTATAAAAGCAGCAGCTTGAAATAGGAAAGGAATAGCAATGGTATAAAAATAAAGGAGACATTGTTCTCCTTTATTTTTTAGATTCGTTTATTTTTGTCAAAAATAGATACTGGCTGCTTTTTCAATTTCCCATCGACACGTTTCGATATTATCCCGATTTTTTCCACTCTTGGATTTATCTGCCTCTTTCAGGCTGTCCATCGCGCTGTTAAAAAATGCCTTCTTTTGCGATTTTCCTGTTATCGTTGGAGGAATATTACAGATATCAGCAAGTGAAAAAGCGCGATGTTTGTCTGTCAATTCTAATACCTCAACGGGATTATTAACCAAAGCAAGTGATAAGGCATCGATAATCTGTTTCGAAGCGTTTGGGTGAATATTTTGGGATAATTTGAAGGCAATTTGTACCCATTGGCTATCACCCGTTGAGATGTTTTGGGTAATATTGCTCCATTCTCGTTCTTCGCTCAATTCAGCCACAACAGCATTTACCCCTCTTTCCTGCACCTGTTGCATGATCTTTTCGGGCGTAGCAAATCTGGCAACCGACGGCAAACTTATCAAGGATATGAAGGAGAAGAAGAGTACCTGTGTGAATAAGCGCATATATTTCTTCCTAGTTATTATCACTTTAATGGTCTTTAATTCAGTTCTATTTAATCAGTTACACTGAGAAGTTTTCTTTTCGAAAAAAATAAACCTTGTTGCTGTATTACGGTATTGCACTATTGTTGTGTTGCTGTAATGAGTGGGAGATTAAATTGGAATATTTGACTTTAGGATATAAGAATAATCGCATAAAACCAAAAATTAAAATCAGTGTGGTAGTAAGAACAAAATAAAAAAACAGGATTCTTTTAATTTATTGAAATTTTCTCCGGCTTTCTGCCGGAGAAAATAGGGGGAAATAAAGAGGGAAAATTAAGTATTACACTTCAAGATAATCAAGAACGCTGGAAGCGGCTCTTCTGCCTTCGGCGATTGCAGTTACTACTAAGTCAGAACCGCGTACTGCATCTCCACCTGCGAATATTTTGGGGTTACTGGTCTGGAAAGGTAATTCACTGGATTCAGGGGCGATAATGCGTCCTTTTTGATCGAGATCGACTTGATGTTCGTCCAGCCAGCTCATCGTGTGAGGCTTAAAACCAAACGCCATAATCACCGCATCAGCTTCTATCAGGAATTCAGAACCCTGAATGATTTCGGCTTCACGACGGCCTTTTGCATCCATGGCACCTAGCTGGGTTTTCACAACCCTGACGCCACACACTTGTCCAGTGCTATTAACCTCAATACTCATTGGCTGAAGATTGAAACGGAATTCAACACCTTCTTCTTTAGCATTTTTCACTTCCCGGCGGGAACCGGGCATATTTTCTTCATCCCGGCGATAGGCACAGATAACGCTCGTCGCGCCCTGGCGAACTGAAGTACGGACGCAGTCCATGGCTGTATCACCGCCCCCCAGAACCAAAACACGCTTATCTTTCATATCAACATAAGGTTGTTCTGGTAGAGAAGAGTAGCCCATCAACTGACGAGTATTGGCGATTAAAAAAGGCAGCGCATCATATACCCCGTCTGCATCTTCGTTTTCCAGCCCGGCGTGAATGGATTGGTAAGTGCCTACGCCAAGAAAGACAGCATCAAATTCTTTTGTAAGTTCGGCCAGCGAGATGTCTTTACCGATTTCAGTATCTAAGCGGAATTCGATCCCCATATCGGAGAACATTTCGCGGCGACGAATCATCACCTCTTTTTCCAGTTTGAAAGCAGGAATGCCGAATGTGAGCAAACCTCCGATTTCAGGATGGCGATCATAAACCACGGCCTGTACGCCATTACGGGTGAGGACATCCGCACAGGCCAATCCCGCAGGGCCTGCACCAATCACCGCCACCCGTTTGCCAGTCGGGGTGACATGTGACATATCTGGTTTCCAACCCATGGCTATCGCTGTGTCATTAATATAGCGTTCGATGTTGCCAATAGTGACTGCACCAAAGTCATCATTCAGCGTACAGGCGCCTTCACACAGGCGATCTTGTGGACAAACCCGTCCGCAGACTTCTGGCAAGCTGTTGGTCTGGTGTGATAACTCTGCTGCTTCGATGATGCGCCCTTCATTGGCAAGTTTCAGCCAGTTTGGGATGTAGTTATGTACGGGACATTTCCATTCACAATACGGGTTCCCGCATGCAATACAACGATCTGCTTGTGCCTGCGCCTGAATTTCTGAAAATGATTCATAAATTTCCACAAATTCTATTTTTCGGATTTTCAACGGCTTCTTCGGCGGATCGACACGCTGTAAGTCGATAAACTGATAAACATTCTGGCTCATTATTGACTCCTTACTGTGCCTGAACCCGCAATTCCGCAGAAGAACGGCTACGGTGTCCCAACAACGCGCTGACATCACTGGATTTGGGTTTAACCAGCGCAAATTTATTGACCCATTGTGACCAATTCTCCAATAGGCTTTCGCCATATTGAGAACCCGTCAGACGAACATGCTCAGTGATTAATCCCCGCAGATGTTCCTTGTGAATGGCGAGGGCATCCATGGAGAGAACTTCCACCAGCTCTGGATTAACACGTTTGCGGAAATCGTCGGACTCATCAAGCACGTAAGCGAATCCGCCGGTCATGCCTGCACCAAAGTTGACGCCAGTGTTGCCGAGAACACAGACGATGCCGCCGGTCATATATTCACAGCCGTTATCGCCGATCCCCTCGATCACAGTGATGGCACCGGAATTACGTACAGCAAAGCGTTCACCCGCACGCCCTGCGGCAAATAATTTTCCACCTGTCGCGCCATAAAGACAGGTATTGCCGATAATGGTGGCTTCGTTACTCTTGAAGGCTGAACCAACAGGAGGGAGGATAACAATTCTGCCTCCGGCCATACCCTTACCGACATAGTCATTGGCATCGCCGGTTAAGGTCAATTCGACGCCACTTGCATTCCAGACGCCAAAACTTTGCCCGGCGGTACCGGTGAAGTGCAGTTTGATCGGATCGGCCGCTAACCCTTGGTCGCCATATCGCGCCGCAATCTCGCCAGAGAGTGATGCCCCCACAGAGCGGTCAGTATTTTGAATATCAAAATAGAACGTCTTACTCTGCGCATTTTCCACATAAGGCATGGCTTGAGTGACAATAGATTTATTTAACCCACCTTGATCGAAGGGAGGGTTATCCTCCGTACAGTGTAAATCTTTGCCTGCGTGAGGCGCTGCGGTTTCCAGCAAAGGCTCGAGATTGAGCCTATTTTGTTTGGCAGAAATCCCCTCAAGTATTTCCAGCAGGTCTGTTCGGCCAATCAAATCAATGAGCCGCTTCACGCCTAATTGCGCCATCAGCTCACGTGTTTCCTGCGCAATAAAGTGAAAGTAATTAATGACTCTTTCTGGCAGGCCGTGATAGTGAGACTGGCGCAGTTTTTCATCTTGCGTCGCAACGCCTGTCGCACAGTTATTTAAGTGGCAGATACGCAGATACTTACAGCCGAGGGCCACCATCGGGCCAGTGCCAAAACCAAAACTTTCCGCCCCCAAAATAGCAGCCTTGATGATATCCAGACCTGTTTTCAATCCCCCATCAACCTGAAGGCGGATTTTATGGCGCAATCCATTGGCGACCAGCGCTTGTTGCGTTTCCACAAGCCCTAATTCCCACGGACAACCGGCGTATTTCACGGAAGACAAAGGGCTCGCACCGGTTCCTCCGTCATAACCGGCAATAGTAATCAGATCGGCGTAGGCTTTGGCGACACCGGTGGCAATCGTGCCTACTCCCGGCTCTGAAACCAGTTTCACTGAAATCAGCGCCTTCGGATTCACTTGCTTAAGATCGAAAATCAGTTGAGCCAGATCTTCGATAGAATAAATATCATGATGTGGTGGTGGCGAAATCAGTGTGACTCCCGGTACGGAATAACGCAATTTGGCGATATAAGGCGTTACTTTATCTCCCGGTAACTGACCGCCTTCCCCCGGTTTTGCGCCCTGTGCGATTTTTATCTGAATCACATCGGCACTCGCCAGATACGCGGGTGTTACGCCAAATCGACCCGATGCGACCTGTTTAATGCGGGAAACTTTCTTTGTGCCGTAACGAGCGGGATCTTCCCCGCCTTCGCCAGAATTGGAGAAACCACCCAAAGTATTCATCGCCTCTGCCAGCGATTCATGAGCTTCAGGGCTTAGCGCCCCAATCGACATGGCAGCCGTGTCAAAACGTTTGAACAGGGCTTCTGCGGGTTCAACCTCTTCAATGGCTATCGGCTCGCCTTTCGGTGCAATAGCCAGTAAATCCCGCAGTGTTGTGACAGGGCGTCCATTCACCAATGCAGAATATTTTTGGTAATCGCTGTACTTGCCGCTGTGAACCGCAGCCTGCAAGGTATTGACGACATCAGGGTTATAAGCGTGGTATTCCCCATTATGGACATATTTCAGCAGCCCGCCCTGATCGATGGTGTGACGATGTAGCCATGCGCGTTTGGAAAGGTTCCGCAGGTCTTGTTCAAAATCGCTGAAATCCGCCCCTCCAATACGGCTGACGACCCCATTGAAACAGACATCTGTCACCTCAGGATGCAGGCCGACAGCTTCGAACAATTTAGAGCAGCGATAAGAAGAGATAGTGGAGATGCCCATTTTGGACATAATCTTATACAGCCCTTTATTAACCCCGTTGCGATAATTCAGCATAACGCGGGCATATGGCGTGTTGATTGTGCCATCATCCACCATTTTTCCCAGTGACTCATAGGCCAGATAAGGGTAAACAGCAGTAGCACCAAAGCCCAGCAATACAGCAAAATGATGTGGATCACGCGCGCTGGCCGTTTCTACGATCAAGTTGGCATCGCAGCGCAGGTTTTTCTCAACCAAACAGTGCTGAATAGCGCCTACAGCCATTGGTGCAGGGATTGGCAGCTTTTCCGGTGAAATATTACGATCGGATAGCACCAGTAATACTGCGCCATTACGGGCGAGTTTTTCCGCACTTTCACATAAGGCTGCAACTGCACTTTGAAGGCTGGTTTCCTGTGGGTTGAAGGTTAAATCCAGCGTATCAGCACGATAATAGGACTCTTGCTGCGTAGTGAGCTGCACGAAATCAGAATAGAGCAGAACCGGAGATTCAAAACTCAGTCGATGCGCTTGCCCTTCTGCTTCACAAAAAACATTCATTTCTCGCCCAATGCGGGTAGCCAATGACATCACATGGGCTTCACGCAGTGGATCGATGGGGGGGTTGGTGACTTGGGCAAATTGTTGGCGGAAATAATCATAGATAATGCGCGGACGGCTGGATAGTACGGCAAACGGCGTATCATCTCCCATTGAACCGGTAGCTTCCTGGGCATTTTCACCAAGGGTACGGATAATCTGATCCAGTTCCTCATTACTGTAGGCAAATTGCTTGTGATAAGTTGCCAACAGCCGATCATCCAAACTCCTTTGGCCCACTTGATCTTCCTGCAATTCCTCAAATGGGGTCAAACGCTTAACATTCTTCTCTAACCACTCTTTATAAGGATGCCTGAGTTTCAAATCATTATCCGTTTCAGCGGAATGAAGAATGCGGCCTGCATAGGTATCAATGACCATTAACTCACCCGGCCCAACGCGGCCTTTCTCTACGACTTCATCGGGCTGGTAATCCCAAATACCTACTTCAGAAGCACAGGTAATCAGCTTATCTTTGGTAATCACATAACGGGCAGGGCGCAAGCCATTGCGATCCAGATTACAGGCCGCATAGCGTCCATCGGAAATAACGATGCCGGCAGGGCCATCCCACGGTTCCATGTGCATGGAATTGAAATCGAAGAATGCGCGCAGGTCATCATCCATATCAGGGTTATTCTGCCATGCAGGCGGAACCAGCAGTCGCATCGCGCGAATTAAATCCATACCGCCATTGAGGAACAGCTCCAGCATATTATCCAATGAACTGGAGTCTGAGCCTGTCTCATTCACGAAAGGTGCCGCAGTATGCAAATCAGGGATTAATGGCGTGCGAAATTTATAGGCTCTCGCTTTAGCCCATTCGCGGTTGCCTGTAATGGTATTGATTTCCCCATTATGCGCCAGATAACGAAACGGTTGTGCCAGAGGCCAGCGGGGAACCGTATTGGTCGAAAAACGCTGGTGGAATAAACAGATGGAAGATTCCATCCGCAAGTCGGCCAAATCTGGATAGAAACGGGGTAAATCCGCAGCCATGCACAGCCCTTTGTAAATTGTGACCAGATTAGACAGGCTGCAAATATAAAAATCATTGTCAGTGATGCGTTTTTCTATACGACGTCGGGCAACGAATAACCGGCGTTCTAAATCCTGCGAGCGCCATCCGGCAGGTGCATTGACAAAAATCTGTTCAATGCGGGGCAGGCTTGATAGGGCAATATTCCCCAAAATATCGCGATTGATGGGAACGTCCCGCCAACCCACAATAGATAAGGTTTCGTTTTGTAATTCTTGTTCAATGATGTCACGGCATGATTGAGCTATTTTGGCATCCTGACTCAGAAACAGCATACCGACTGCATAGTTCTTGGCTAGCCGCCATGAATGCTCGTTGGCAATCATCTGAAAAAAACGATCGGGCTTTTGCATTAATAAGCCACAACCATCGCCAGTTTTTCCATCTGCTAAAATCGCGCCCCGGTGCTGCATCCGAGCCAGTGCATGTATGGCAGTGCGCACCACTTTGTGGCTTGGCTCTCCTTCAATATGCGCGATTAATCCAAAACCACAGTTGTCTTTTTCCTGCAAATTATCATACAACATTGTAAAGCTCCCCAAGTTCTGTCCAGCTCTCACATCACTCGCGAGATGATATAGATATATTATTTCTACAGGCGTCTGATTTGCGCCCTCAGTCAATCGCCACTTGTTTTATTAACAATAACTTTATTGGCAATAACAAGCGGTAAATCAAAATGATGTTGTGTTACTGCATAAATATGAGCCGAGTGATTATCCGGCTGGTGATTTTCAGTGAATTCCCAACTTAACGGTAAAAAGAGAGCAGGTCAAATAGTGTCAAATGACGTTTATTGCAATGATGATTTGTTTATATAATTGAATTTAAATAATAAATAATGTTGTTTTGTGTTTTGTGACCAAGATCATGAGTCTAAGGTGGTGTGAGCTATATCACTAAAATTGTCGCATTATCTATTTTAGATATGCTCTAAAATACGACGTTACCAGTGTTTTAATCTGGATTTTTTCATTTTATGAAAATTTTATTGTGTATTTTATGTTTGATAAGAATAAATGATTGATTGTTTTTTGAGCTAAAAAAGAGGCGGAAAAATCAAATGAATAATTATTCTATTTTTGTGTGCTTTTATTCCCTTGCGGATTAGGAGTGATATCCCTCAACGAAGTTGAGCCTTTTTTACGTTATGATTCAATCCGGTGACTTTACTGGAAATTATTTTACTGGGAATGGTTATGAAGCTGATTCGAGGGCTTGCCCGATATTATGTAGATTTGATGATGAAGCTGGGATTGGTGCGTTTTTCGATACTGCTTGCATCTGCTCTGGTTATTCTTGCGATGGTTATGCAAATGGCAGTGACATTTGTATTGCATGGGGAAGTACAGCGTATTGATTTAATTCGCTCTATCTTTTTTGGTTTGGTGATTACCCCTTGGGCCGTTTACTTTCTTTCTATCGTTGTGGAGCAACTTGAAGAGTCCCGCCAGCGTTTATCCAGTCTGGTCGATAAGCTGGAAGAGATGCGTCAGCGTGATGCTATTTTGAACCTGCAACTCAAAGAAAATATTGCTCAATTGAATCAGGAGATCAGCGACAGGGAAAAAGCGGAAAAAGCGCATCTGATATTGCTGGATAAACTTAAATTGGAAATGGAGCATCGCGAAAAAACGCAAATTGAGCTTGAACAGCAATCCGTACTATTGCGTTCATTTTTAGATGCTTCTCCGGATTTGGTTTATTACCGCAATGAAGATAATGAATTTTCCGGCTGTAATCGAGCGATGGAACTGCTGACTGGCAGAAGTGAAAAACAGCTTATTGGCCTGACTCCGACGGAAGTTTACGATAAAGAAATTGCCAGTAAGGTGATGGAAACTGACGAAAAAGTATTTCGCCACAATGTCTCCCTGACTTACGAACAATGGCTGGTTTATCCCGATGGGCGCAAAGCCTGTTTTGAACTCAGAAAAGTCCCTTTTTATGATCGCGTTGGAAAGCGGCATGGATTAATGGGATTCGGACGGGATATAACGGAGCGTAAGCGCTATCAGGACGCTTTGGAGAATGCCAGCAGGGATAAGACCACTTTTATCTCTACGATTAGCCATGAGCTTCGTACGCCTTTAAATGGCATCGTTGGCTTGAGCCGGATCCTGATGGATACCGACTTGACACCAGAGCAGAGTAAATATTTGGAAACTATCCATGTTAGTGCCATTACTCTTGGGAATATATTCAATGATATTATCGAGTTGGATAAAATTGAGCGGCGTAAAATCCAGTTGGACAATCAACCGATCGATTTCACTGGCTTTATGGTGGATTTGGAGAATATCTCGGGATTACTGGCACAGCCGAAAGGCATTAAATTCGTACTGGAACCTGCATCGTCACTGCCTGCTAAGGTTTTGACCGATGGAACTCGCCTGCGGCAAATTTTATGGAACCTGATTAGCAATGCCGTGAAATTTACGCCTAAAGGGGAAATTCGGGTGCGTATCTGGCGTGAAGAAGGAGAGCGGTTGTTATTTGAAGTTACGGATTCAGGCATCGGTATTCCTTCTGATGAGCTGGAAAAGATCTTTGCCATGTACTATCAGGTGACAGACAGTGCTGGCGGCCGCCCCGCGACAGGAACAGGGATTGGTCTGGCTGTCTCGAAACGCCTTGCTCAAAGCATGGGAGGAGACATTGTCGTGACAAGTGCGCCAAATCAAGGCTCTTGCTTTACTTTGTCTGTGGTTGCCCCGGCCATTGATGAACATCCTGAAGGAAAAGAAGAGCAAGATGCCTTGCCATTGCCTGCCCTCAATATTTTACTGGTGGAAGATATTGAACTGAACGTCATCGTTGCCCGCTCTGTATTGGAGAAATTGGGAAATAGTGTCGATGTTGCTATGAACGGGCATGATGCGCTGGCGATGTTTGATCCTGATGAATATGACTTGGTGTTGCTGGATATCCAATTGCCGGATATGACAGGGCTTGATATTGCGCGTCAGTTACACCAGCGTTATTCCTCTCAATCCTTACCTCCATTAATCGCCCTGACAGCCAATGTGTTAAAGGATAAGAAAGAATATCTTGATGCCGGTATGGATGACGTTCTCAATAAGCCGCTTTCTGTCAAGGAGCTGATTGCCACGATGGAAAGATATTGGGGTAAGACATCTGATTCTGAAAGCAAATTACCAGAGGCTGATATTGTGAAGAAAGATGAAGAACGGCTCGATATGGAATTGCTTAACCAGTATATCGAATTGGTTGGGCCAAAGATGATTGCTGACAATCTGGTTATTTTCGAAACCATGATGCCCGGTTACCTTGCTTTACTGGATTCGAACATGACTGCCAGAGATCAAAAAGGCATTACGGAAGAGGCGCATAAGATCAAGGGCGCGGCGGGTTCTGTTGGATTGCGTCATTTGCAGCAGTTGGCCCAGCAGATTCAATCACCTGATTTACCGGCATGGTGGAATAATGTGCAGGAATGGGTGGATGAGTTAAAGCTGGAGTGGAAGAATGATATAGAAATATTGAGAAATTGGTTGTCGGACGCTACAAAAAAATAACCCCAACCGAAGTTGGGGTGCGCTAATACTGCGCCAACACCAGGGAAACTTGTTTACCCGCTTATCTAAGATTTATTTTCGATGCGAGTAATGAAAGAATTCTTCTACACAGAACACAGGTACCAACATAGCAAAGATAAGATTTTTTGTTACAAGATTCATTAAAATCTGTGATGAAGATTGGTGTTTAACCCTCTAAGGGGTTAAGCATTAATCTACTACAAATGGAGAGAAATATGAAATCTATTGCCGTTATATTGAGTGGTTGCGGAGTGTACGATGGAAGTGAAATTCACGAATCAGTCCTGACTATGCTCTCTTTAAGCCGTCTTGGCGCTGAAGTGTCTTTTTTTTCACCTGATGAGGTACAACATCATGTTATTAATCATCTAAATGGAGAGGAGAAAAAAGAAAGCCGCCATGTAATGGAAGAATCCGCCCGTATAACACGGGGAAATATACAACCTTTATCGCAAGTTGATATTAATGAGTTGGATGCTTTAATTATTCCGGGAGGATTTGGCGCAGCCAAGAATTTATGTAATTTCGCATTTAAAGGGTCAGATTGCGAAATAAATAAAGAATTGTTAAGTATTATACAGGGAATGCATCAACAAGGCAAACCTATGGGGTTTATGTGCATTTCGCCTGTTATGGTACCTAAAATATTAGGCAAACCGATAAAAGTCACCATAGGTAATGATCCTGAAACGGCTGCACAAATAGAGAAAATGGGCGGCATACACGTTGAATGTCCTGTTGACGGCATTGTCGTTGATTTTGAAAACAAAATTGTAACAACCCCGGCCTATATGCTCGCAGAGTCTTTGTCCCAGGCAGAAAAAGGTATTGATAAATTGGTTAGGAAAATATTGGAAATGATTGAGTAAGCGGATGAAAAATCCTTTTTCAATATTGTGGTGCTGGCTGAAAAGAATTGCAGTATGGATCACAGTTCTATGGTTTGTTGCTGTAATCGCGTTTTCATTTCTGCCGGTGCCGTTTTCTATGGTGATGATAGAGCGACAAATGAGTGCCTTAATGTCAATTAATTTATCTTATGTTTCTCGTTCTTCATGGGTAGATCAGAATCAAATTTCGCCTTATATGACATTAGCCGTTATTGCCGCCGAAGATCAAAAATTCCCAAAACATTGGGGATTTGATTTTGATGCTATCGAAACTGCTATGGAGCATAACAAAAAATATCAGTCGCGCATGCGGGGAGCATCGACGATTTCTCAGCAAACCGCCAAGAATTTATTTTTGTGGGAAGGACGCAGTTGGGTAAGAAAAGGATTGGAAGCGGGAATGACGGCAGTACTGGAATTATTGTGGTCAAAGAAGCGTATCCTGACGGTCTATCTCAATATTGCTGATTTTGGCAATGGCATTTTTGGTGTGGAAGAAGCGGCTCAGCATTACTTCGGTAAACCCGCCAGCCGATTGACCGCATCTGAAGCTGCCTTGCTCGCGTCTGTATTGCCAAATCCTCACCGTTATAAGGTCAATGCCCCTTCTGCCTATATATTGCAACGTCAGCGATGGGTTTTACGGCAAATGCAGTTAATGGGGGGAGAGCATTTCCTAAAGCAACATAATTTGAGATAGAAAATAAACGAAGGTAAAAGTTGGAAACCAATAAAAAAGCGGCACTGATTTGTGCCGCTTATAGGCTGTCGTTGAGCGTTTGAATAGAGTTCTTTAGTTGAGGTCAGTAAAGGCTGTTGTCACGCGTCTGACGCCACTGGTTTCGCTGGCTATTTTCGCTGCGGCGGCCCCTTCTTGTTTAGTCACAATGCCGAACAAGAAGACCTCACCGTTTTCAGTCACTATTTTGATACTGGAAGATTTGACTGCATCACTGGTTAAAATTTTCGAACGAACTTTGGTTGTCAGCCAAGTGTCTGCGGAGGCAGTACCCAGAGCAACCGGGTTGCCTTGGCGGATCTCGTTATATACCACGTCGGTGCCTTCAACTTTTGAAGCAATCTGCTTTGCCCGATCAGCCAGAGCCATATCGGGGCTTTGCCCGGTCAAAAGAACTTTACCCTGATATACAGTGACGACTACTCGGGCTTGTGCCTTAATTTGCGGGTCCTTGCTAATCGCATTGCTGATCCGGGCTTCCAAAGTTGTATCGTCAACTTGCTGCCCGATAGTCCGTGGATCTGAACCTGCTTTTGTCGCAATCGCGGCAGAACCCACGACAGCGGCGCCAATACATCCTTGTAATAACATTGCACTGAAACATACCAATAATAGAGAAAATAATCGCATTAGTCGGCTCCTTATTCATCCTGATGAGGAAATAACGTATTGTCGATTAAGTCGCACAGACAATTGATTGTCAACATATGAACCTCTTGGATCCTGATGCTATGGTGTGAAGGGATCCGGATTTCAACATCCTGCGGCCCCAGTAATCCCGCCACTTCTCCACCATCGTAACCAGTCAGCGCAACAATCGTCATATCACGCGTAACAGCCGCTTCCACTGCCTTGATGATATCCCGGCTGTTTCCATGCGTAGAAATGGCGAGCAGGACATCGCCGGCATGCCCTAATGCTCTGACTTGTTTGGCGTAGATTTCGTCAGGCTGTTTACTACTGGTGATGGCAGTGATCACCACATTATCAGTATTCAGTGACAACGCTGGCAGACTTGGGCGCTCTGTTTCAAAGCGATTTATCATGCTGGCGGCAAAACGTTGTGCGGTTGCGGCAGATCCGCCGTTACCACAGCAAAGAATTTTGTTGCCGTTCAGCAGTGATTGAACCAGCATCATTGCGGCGCGTGATATTGCGTCGGGTAATGCTTCTGCTGCTGCGATCTGAGTTTGAATACTTTCTGTGAAGCAGACTTTAATTCTATCCAGCACGTTATGACCTATGTATATTGGGTATATTTATTTAGCGAGAAAACTGAGAATCTACAGGAATAGATTCTCATTCAGGGTGAAAGCATTTTTCAGCCATTCAAATTTCTGACCTGTTATCGCACAAACATCAAAGCGGCACGAGGCCGTTTCCAGACATTCATTGCGTTGATACAACCAAACAGCGGCTGTATGCAACAGCTTCTTACGCTTGTTTTTGGTAATTGTAGCAATGGCATCACCGTATTGTGAGTTCTGACGGAAACGGACTTCAACGAATACCCATGTGTGTTTATCACGCATGATCAGATCGATTTCCCCACCACGAATTTTCACATTCTCTGCAATAAAGGCAAGCCCTTGTTTCTGCAAAAACTGTTTAGCCTGATGTTCGTAATGGCGTCCCAGCGCATAGCTATTAGTTGTTAGTTTTTTCATCCTGAAATAACCAATAAAACATGATATCTATTGATTTACAGTCAGTGAAGCTGAAGGCGCGCCAACAGTTGAGCGCGCCTGTACTCACGTCATGTATTCGCGTTATTTATTACGTCAGTACGGTGCTTATTGTACCGCATTACTTTGACCTGAATTATTCACATTATCTGAATCGTTCACATTGTCGGGGTTATTTATGCTGTCAGTGCTATTTCCCACACGATTGGAATTTTCAGGTGTGATACGGCCATTGCTGAACTGCATCCAGGGTAGCTGTCGCGAAATAATGCAATTATCTGTGACAGAAAGTTCCCCTGATGCGCCATTCAAACGGAAACCGCTCTCCTGTTGCATCTGCGTAAACTGATTTGCCAGTGACCATGCATCTATCCCCATTGCGTAAAGGCGCATAAGGCTGTAATCATTGGTAAATTTTTTGGCGGCTTGCTGTATCAGCGGAACGTTCGTACCTGTCAGCAATGGGATATCGCTGAACTGCATGCCATCCATTTCTAATCGGAAATCCGGGCCTGAACCTGATTTATTACTGCGTGAATTGGCATAAAGAGCGGGTTTTTTGCGGGAACTGATCGCCATATCGATCATTGGCTTAATAATTGACAGTTCATCCGCTGTTGCAACAATGTAAACCGCATCCACAGGGCCATTGGCAGAACCTGGGGAAATAACCTGTGCATTGGTATTGTCCTGAGCAGTCTCTGTCACAGAAGCACTGGCCGGAACCGGTGTGCCAGACATGCGAATGCCAACGCCACGGTTCATGGATTGCCTCATTTCTCCCGTAGTCCCGAAAGTTTGCTGTAATACCGTTTGGCCACCCAGTTCCTGCCACTCTTTTGCAAAGGCTTTTGCAACTCTGCTGCCTAAATCGGCACGAGGTATTAAGATCAGGGGCTTACGCTTCTGTTGCTGCCAGATGTGCATGGCAGAACTTTTCGCTTCATCTTCAGGAGACAGTGAGAAATAACAGATATTCGGCCGTACTTGTGGCACATCCAATTCATTGAGGGCCAGAATATTCAATGGCGTCTCAACCTGTACCAATTGTTCCACATTAGGTTTCAATAATGGCCCTACAACCAATGTCACGCCATCTTGCTCAGCTTGCGCGAGTAGATTTGCGAGTGGCTGGCTGTTGGTATCATAGATTTTTACGGCCTGATCATTAACCGGGGCATCATTGATTGTGGAAGAGGCTGTGGTTGCTGAAATTTCGGTTGAAGATGATGGGTTCGTTTCATCCGCAAGCGGTGCAGTACCAGTAACTGATTCTCCTTCTGGTGTTGATACCGCCGCAGTGACGTCTGCATTCTGGGGACGTGCCGCGTTGGTTGTATCGTTACTGCCTGAATCTGTCACATTGGCTGGCAATGACGGCTTTGGCAACCCTTTTTGTGCATCAAGGAAACCCTGACGAATAGCTTCACCAAACACTTTTGCCTGACCGCTCAAAGGCAGGAACAGCCCAATGGTTGCATGACCATCTTTTGATTTTTGCAGCATTTGTTGCAGTTCAGTAGGTAAGCTATGTGCGGCAGGATTATTTGAATAGCGGATTTGCCAATCGTGGATGGCAGAACGCAATTTATCGAGATCCTGTTTATTAGTCTGGTAAGCATTGAGTAAATCAAGCCAGCCCTGCAACGTATATTCATTGGCGTTAATCACCAACTCACTGAGTTGTTGTGGAGAAAGATGCGTCAGAACTTGCCATGTCTCATCGATATTCTTCTGGCGGACGGCTTCATCTGTCGCATGAAGCTCCAGTGCGATGTAAGCACGGATAACATCAAGTGATGGTTGGTTATGGGCTGCGTCAATAATGGCCTGATAGCGGTTAATCTCTGCGCTGATCTTGTCTTGAGGCTGAGAAGTTGGTTGCCCTTGTCGTTCGGGCATGGTACACCCTGCAATAATCATAGTCGACAGCAGGGCTGTGTAGACTAAAACAGTTTTGAAACGCACAAAAATTGAGGGAAGCATACTGTATCCAGTGATGTTTTTTTCAAAGATGCTCAATTTTAAATCGGTCATTCGGATGAAACAATGAATCAAACCAATCGAGCAGCGGTTACGACATCCACGCTGTATGTTGTGCCAACCCCTATTGGAAATCTGGGGGATATAACTCAGCGTGCTCTTGAAGTTCTTAAACATGTCGATTTGATTGCAGCCGAAGATACGCGACACACTGGCCTGTTGCTTCAACATTTTGCCATTAATGCGCGCATGTTCGCACTTCATGATCATAATGAACAGCAAAAAGCAGATCAATTAATTGCGAAGCTGGAACAAGGAACGAGCATCGCATTAGTCTCTGATGCAGGCACACCTTTAATCAACGATCCCGGCTATCATCTTGTTCGTCGTTGTCGTGAAGCAGGCATCAAGGTAGTCCCATTGCCGGGTCCCTGTGCAGCGATTACGGCACTGTCTGCTGCCGGCCTGCCGTCCGATCGTTTCTGCTATGAAGGCTTCCTTCCTGCAAAAAGTAAAGGGCGTCAAGATACCTTGCGTGAATTGGCGCAAGAAACACGCACGTTGATCTTCTACGAATCGACACATCGGTTGCTGGACAGTTTAGAAGATATTGTGAAAGTGTGGGGTTCAGATCGCTATATTGTACTGGCACGGGAATTGACTAAAACGTGGGAATCCATTCAGGGGATGCCTGTGGGTGAGCTTCTGGAATGGGTCAAAGAAGATGAAACTCGCCGTCGGGGTGAAATGGTGCTGATTGTGGAAGGGTATCGTAAACCGGCAGAAGATAGTTTACCGTTGGAAGCTCTGCGGACACTGGCATTGTTGCAAAAAGAGCTGCCATTGAAAAAGGCAGCGGCATTGGCTGCGGAAATCCACGGTGTGAAGAAAAATGCTCTGTATCGTCATGCGCTTGATCAAATTGAAGAAGACGCGTGAAAACCCCTATACATTGGATAGCAAACCTCTTATAATCCGCGCCGGAGTTGACCAGACAGTCGCCGCTTTATCTTTCTTTCGGGAGAACTTTCTTTCGGGAGAAGATAGAGGGGAGGAAAGTCCGGGCTCCACAGGGCAGGGTGCCAGATAACGTCTGGGAGGTGAAAGCCTACGACCAGTGCAACAGAGAGCAAACCGCCGATGGCCCGGCTTTTTTTGCAAAAAGAAAGTTGGGATCAGGTAAGGGTGAAAGGGTGCGGTAAGAGCGCACCGCGCGACTGGTAACAGTTCGTGGCACGGTAAACTCCACCCGGAGCAAGACCAAATAGGGGTTCATATGGTACGGCCCGTACCGAACCCGGGTAGGTTGCTTGAGCCAGTGCGCAAGTGCTGGCCTAGATGAATGGCTGTCCAAGACAGAACCCGGCTTATCGGTCAACTTCACAAATTCAGCCCTATAGAGCAAATGCTTTATAGGGCTAATTTATTTCCGGGAAGAAAGAAAATTGTGCTGAATCAGTCAGCCAAATCAATCAACAGCCCCCGGAATGGGGTATCTGCCAGCAATGTGACTTCCTGTTCTTCCTGAATAAAAACGCCATCACCACATTTAATCTCAAGATTATTATTTTTATTGCCGTGAATACGGGCATTGCCACTGATTGATTGCAGGTAGGCATGTTTGCCCCGCAAAGCCAGAGTTTGTCTATCATGGCTTTTCACCGCAAGATAGCTTATCCATACCTGTTGGCGCAGATACATGCTGTTGTTTTCTGATGCAGGAGAAGCCAGCAATGTTAATGGTACATTTGGCAGAACTTTATGTTGTAATGGCAGGGGTTCTTGCTGGGGGCAGGCATTAAGCCAGAGCTGCAATCGTGTAAGGGGGATTTTGGCACTGGAATTGCGTTCACTGTAACTAATGCCCTGACGGGCAGAAAACAGCAGACAATCCCCCTGCTTTGCGTGGAAATGGTTTCCTTCGCTGTCACGGTATTGAGCTTCTCCTTGCAGGATAATATTCAGAATATCAACATTGGGGTAAGACTTGGGCTGGAATTCGGCGTTAGGCGCTAAAACCTCCTGATTAAGGACTCGCAGCGCCCGATAGTTCAAAAATTTTGGGTCAAAATAATGGCCGAATGAAAAAGTATAGCGAGCTTGTAACCAGCCATAATCGGCTTTACCGCATTGCTTTGTTGTTCTCGTTATCATCATAGCTGTCATCTCGTTAACCAATAAACCTATTAGTCCCGATCTTAATTATCTGGACGTTGAAATGTTAGCCAGTTAATCTGGTGGCTATATTCAAAATTCCTGATTGAGAAAAATATGGGCAAAGAACGTGCGCTTACATTGGAATCCCTGCGAGTCATGGATGCGATAGATCGACGGGGAAGTTTTGCGGCGGCAGCGGATGAATTGGGGCGGGTTCCCTCTGCATTGAGTTATACCATGCAGAAGTTGGAAGAAGAGCTGGACGTGGTGCTGTTTGATCGTTCCGGTCATCGCACGAAATTTACCAATGTTGGCCGGATGCTGCTGGAGCGGGGGCGGTTATTGCTTGAGGCGGCGGATAAATTGACAGCAGATGCGGAAGCACTTGCTCGTGGTTGGGAAACGCATCTGACTATCGTATGTGAAGCTTTGTTTCCGACTTCATCGCTTTTTCCTCTTGTGGATCGATTGGCAAAAAAATCGAACACTCAGCTTTCGTTAATAACGGAAGTGCTGGCAGGGGCTTGGGAACGCCTGGAAACGGGACATGCTGACATTGTGATTGCACCGGACCTCCATTACCGAGCCTCGGCTGAAATAAATTCACGTGCACTTTATTCTATTAACAACGTCTATGTTGCCAGTGTGGATCATCCTATCCATCATGAACCTGAACCATTGTCTGATGCCACACGGGTGAAATACCGTGGGATCGCGGTAGCTGATACAGCCCGGGAGCGTCCTGTATTGACGGTTCAGTTATTGGATAAACAACGGCGTCTGACGGTCAGTTCACTGGAAGACAAGCGCCGGGCGCTTTTGGAGGGATTGGGAGTGGCGACGATGCCATATCCGATGGTAGAACAGGATATTGCTGAAGGTCGGTTACGTGTGATTGGTTCAGAATATAGCCATGAAACCAACATCATCATGGCATGGCGGCGAGATAGTATGGGAGAAGCCAAATCTTGGTGCTTGCGTGAAATTCCCAAACTATTTATGAAGAAATAAAAAAAGCCCCTTGCTTTGAATAATCAGCAAGGGGCTTTTGTATTATTTATTACCAGTTTTTCTTCAGTGCACCATCAAGACTAAATTTACCCGGTCCCATCATTGCCAGCATCAGATAGCCTGCACCAATGGAGAAGTTTTTCAGGAACATCGTCAGGTTCATTCCATCTGAAAAATCATTGTGGAACAGTACTGCTGTCAGGATACAGAAAATAAATATAAATACTGATATGGTACGCGTTAACAGGCCGAACATCACAGCAAGCCCGCCACCGAGTTCAAGCAAAATTGTTAATGGCAGTAAAATTCCTGGCACTTTCATGGCTTCCATAAATTCTTGCGTCCCCGCATAGGCATCACCCAATTTTCCATATCCTGCGATGATGAAAAGAACGGATATTAAAATACGAGCGATCAGCAAGCCACTATCTTCAAATTTTTTCATTATTGTCTCCAAGAATACTGCGGGTAACGATAAATAAGTTGTCTGCCTAGATTAAAATGACCAAAAAATGGACAAAAAAGCACAATTTGTTAATCATTATCTGATGGTGGCATTCTAAGGAGAGGCGTTATTTGTTGATAGTAAAGAATACTAACAATTTAATGCAGTTTTTTTGAAGGTGAGCTATTGAGGTTTAGTTATTGAGGCTTGTTGGCTAATATTTATTCAGCGTGTTTCGTATCGTTTTTATGACACCAAAAATACTGATCATTCGGCGTGACCAACGATAAAATTTTTGCGGATGGCGACATAACCCATAAAACAAGGTAATGCCAGCACCGATGGCGACATAGGGTCTGAAGACAAGGAGAGCCTGCCAGCCTTTATCATAGGGCTGTGTGATATCAAGCCAATGCCGGCTGTAAGCAGAAAGTGACTGACGTTGCTGCTGGATCTCTTTTAATAACTGTTGCTTTCGTAATTTTCGTTGATGATGCCACGATTTATTCATGATGATCATCCTCCAGCATTTTGCGATCAATTTGCAGTTGTTCGCGGGTTGTATTAAAAAAAGTGAATTTTCGGGCTTTTCTGACCGTCCAGATTGCACTAAATACGGCGAGAATCAGTAGTGTTCCGGCAGCAATAACCATTGCCGTTACCCGATAAGCAGGATCGATGGCCCAGAATATCAGCATGAGTAAACACATCAGGCCAAAACCTGCAAATAACAATGTGAACCCTACCATTAGCAGGAGTTGTGCCAGCATCGCTGCACCTTCCTCCAACTCAACTGCAACGAGTTGGATACGCGTTTCAACCATGCGAACAATAATCGCTGCTACCCGCCGTAAAGTATCAAATAGCCCTTTTCCCGGGCCTTGTGAATGGGATGGTGGAGTCATCTCAGCGCCTTGATAGCAATACACCTAAGACAATGCCAACGGCTGCACCAATACCAACGCCTGTCCATGGGTTTTCACGGACATAATTATCCGCATGACCTGCAAGTTCTTTCGTTTGATCAATCAGTTTATCACTGGCATCATTGAGCGTAACACGCGCATCTTTCAGCGTTTTTTCTGCTTTGCTACGCAGTTTTTCCAGTTCCGCTTTTGATTTATCACCAGAATTATTGAGCACTTCTTCCAGAGTATCCGCAAGGGATTGCAATTCAGCACGTAGATCTTCAGAATTTTTTTTCTGTGGCATGACCTGTCTCCTTAAATATACGATGGTTGAATTTCTACCATAGTCGCTTTTATAAGGAGTTTAAAGTGAGAATAGATGAAAAATTGTCACAATATATCGCAAATTAATCTTAAATACTGTTTAAGTGGATAAACGTAGCAGTTTAATGGACAAGATGCAGTGGGTAACCAAGCAGGATGTCCTGCGGTATATTTCTCCGCAATACCAATCACAGGAAAAATACCACAGGAAAAATGAAGGATTATGAAAGGGTATTATTGGAGCGTTTCTTGCGCCAAATGATTGTCAGACTGCCAATTAAGCCGATAAGTAACAGACACACAGGTAACAGTACCAGAAAGTTCATCAGATACTCTTCGTACTGACGGAACAGAGGGCTTTTACCCAGTATATAGCCCAATGTTGTAAGAATAACCACCCACAAGAACCCACTGAGCCAGTTAAATAGCTGAAAGCGTCCGCTCTTCAGCCCCGCAAGGCCCGCCAGTGTTGGCAGTAAAGTTCTGATAAAAGCAAGGAAGCGTCCTACCAGCAAGGCGGATAAGCCATGACGGTGGAATAAATTATGTGCGCGTTGATGATAATGGGCGGGGAGATGTGATAGCCAGCCCTGAACTAATTTGGTATTGCCAAGCCACCGCCCCTGAAGATATCCAACCCAGCAGCCAAGGCCTGCACCGGTGGTCAGAATGACTAATGTCACTGGAAAACTCATGGTGTCTTTGGCGATTAAGACGCCGACTAATATCAATAGGCTATCGCCCGGTAAAAATGCGGCAGGTAATATCCCATTTTCCAGAAACAGGATGATAAATAGCAGAATGTAGATTGCCCATACTAACGATGGATTAGCCAGTGTTTCGTAATCCTGGTGCCAAAGTGCATAAATAAGGTCTGTTACAATTTCCATCAAATGTTCCTAAAACGCCGGTTAAGGACTTCATCTTACTTTTATGGTGCATTTATGGTGAATTTCTATTGGATGCTGAGTAAACACAAAGCATTAAATATCCGCTGTCATAAAATGCTCTCAAAATCCCTTCAAGGTGGCATAAAGATTGACTACGACACTTTAACAAAATCAGCACTGGCGAAACAGAAAATTTTGGTGATCAATTGAACATTAGTCAAAATGTGAAATTAAATTCACCCGGATATATCGTTTGATTAATTATTTATTAAAGTTTTATAAAATAACATGAATACCCCATTTTACCTGCGGATGGGTTGAATTTATGTTTTTTGCCAGTTAAATCCATTCCTGTTGAGCGCCTTGCGCCGAAAAGTAATCTATCCGCACTTTTGGTAACAGAAAAATAATCTGTGATCATTATTGAGAGTGTTATTTTTTAACTTTATGAATATAAAGAAAAATAATGATTTTGATCGTAATGGTTTTTACTCCATGAGGCTATTTTAATGGGAAAATTGATGTTTTGATCACACAAATGTAATCAACTTGTTATCAAATGTTGCGTACTCTGTATATTGCAACTAGTTATTCTTTGCGGTTTTCTTAATTTCCTTATCCTCGGGAAAGCAAACACAAAAACATCAGGCTCATCGAGCAAAAATACCAAATGGATAGACTATGGAAAAACAACAAAAAGGCTTTGTGCAATATATTGCACAAGGAAGCCTAGTAAAACAAATCTTACTTGGATTAATTCTGGGGGTATTACTGGCATGGTTGGCGCCTTCTGCGGCCAAGTCAGTTGAACTGTTAGGAAATCTCTTTGTCGGGGCACTAAAAGCGGTAGCGCCTGTTTTAGTATGGGTTTTGGTCATGTCTTCGATCGCAAATCATAAGGCAGGTCAGAAAAGTAACATTCGCCCCATACTGTTCTTGTATCTGATTGGCACTTTCTTAGCTGCGGTTGTGGCCGTCATTGGCAGTATGCTGTTTCCATCGACGCTGGCATTGGTGGCAAATGATGCTCAGATATCACCACCAGAAAATATTATTGAAGTGCTGAGAGGAGTGTTGCTCAACATCGTTGCCAATCCGATTGATGCAATCTTAAAGGGAAATTATGTCGGGATTCTGGCATGGTCAATTGCCTTGGGGATAGCTTTACGTCACGCTAATGAGTCAACTAAGTTACTGGTTCAAGACTTATCAGAAGCTGTGACAAAACTCGTTCGTGTTGTTATCCGTCTGGCCCCTGTCGGTATTTTCGGTCTGGTATCTTCAACCATTGCTACAACGGGTTTTGATACTCTATTGGGTTATGCTCACCTGCTAACGGTACTAATTAGCTGCATGATTATCGTTGCGCTGATCGTTAATCCTTTGATTGTTTATTGGAAAATTCGTCGTAACCCTTATCCTTTGGTTTTTGAATGCTTGCGTGAAAGCGGCGTCACGGCGTTCTTTACGCGTAGCTCGGCAGCGAATATTCCCGTCAATATGGCCATGTGTCGTCGGATGAATTTGGATCAAGATACTTATTCCGTTTCTATCCCTTTGGGAGCGACCATCAATATGGCTGGAGCGGCAGTGACTATCACTGTATTGACACTGGCGGCGGTAAATACGCTGGGAATAACAGTAGATATTCCTACGGCAATATTGTTAAGTGTTGTTTCAGTTATTGGCGCATGTGGCTCTTCAGGCGTTGCGGGAGGATCATTATTGTTGATTCCGTTGGCGTGCAGTATGTTTGGTATTTCTAATGAAGTTGCCATGCAGGTCGTTGCGGTAGGCTTTATCATTGGCGTATTACAGGACTCTGCTGAAACAGGGCTGAACTCTTCTACTGATGTATTGTTTACCGCCGCGGCTTGTCAGGCGGAAGATACTCGGTTAACGTCAGATAAATTGGCACAACGTTAATTGTTAGCTGGATTAATCATTAGCCAGAGTCAGACGGTGATAATCTGTATGCCACTGATTATCACCGTTTTTTGTATTAAAATTCTATTTATTCAGCATCTGTTCATTAAATCTTAAACGCTAAACGGGTCCCTTGATCGATTGCTCGGCGGGCATCTAATTCAGCAGCGACATCCGCACCACCAATCACATGCACGCTTTTTCCCATTGCTTGTAAAGGTTGATAGAGTTCTTTCTGTGGCTCCTGTCCCG
Organism: Xenorhabdus entomophaga; assembly: GCF_037996725.1. NCBI lineage: Bacteria > Pseudomonadati > Pseudomonadota > Gammaproteobacteria > Enterobacterales > Morganellaceae > Xenorhabdus > Xenorhabdus entomophaga. The sequence continues at coordinate 38,334 of NZ_JBBMXH010000011.1, read as the reverse complement.
CACAAATAATGACGTTATCCACTTCAAGGCATTGTTGCTCATCACCACGACGAATATGCAGCCCTTGATCATCAATTTTCAGGTATTGAACGCTGTTTAGCATCGTTACGCCCCGCATTAACAGGCTGGCTCTATGTACCCACCCCGTGGTTTTTCCTAAGCCATCACCAACTTTCGAGTCCTTGCGTTGCAGCAGGTAAATTTTCCGTGGGGAATGCTCTGCTTTTGCTCCTTCTGGGCATAATCCGCCCCGATGCATAATTGACTGATCAATCCCCCATTCATGGCTAAACGCATGGCTGCTCAAGCTGGAGCTTTGCCCGTTTTGGCTCAGATATTCTGCGGTATCAAAACCAATGCCGCCAGCACCGATAATGGCGACATATTTTCCGACTTGCCGTTTATGTTTCAATACATCCAGATAAGTCAGCACTTTTTCATGGTCAATGCCGTCAATATTGGGAGTGCGTGGCGTAATACCTGTTGCGATGACGACCTCATCAAATGAGGAAAGTTGATCGGCAGTTGCGGTCTGGTTGAGCCGCACATCGACGCCATTCAATGCCAATTGGCGATCAAAATAACGCAAAGTTTCATGAAATTCTTCTTTGCCGGGAATTTGTTTGGCGATATTAAATTGTCCGCCAATTCTGTTCTCACGTTCAAATAGCGTGACATGATGCCCACGGCTGGCAGCTGTGACTGCAAAGGATAAACCCGCAGGCCCTGCGCCGATAACGGCAATTGTTTTGGGGGCTTTTGCTGGCTCGGCAATGAATTCAGTTTCGTGGCAGGCGCGTGGATTAACCAAACACGAGGTCAGCTTGCCGACAAATATTCTATCCAGACAAGCTTGGTTGCAGCCGATGCAAGTATTGATTTCGTCCGCCCGGTTCTGCTCCGCCTTCAACACAAATTCAGCATCAGCAAGGAAAGGGCGGGCCATGGAAACCATATCGGCACAACCTTCACTGAGAATTTGTTCGGCAACCTGAGGATCGTTGATACGGTTGGTCGTAATTAAAGGGATGCTGACTTTCCCCATTAATTTTTGAGTCACCCAACTGAATCCGGCTCTGGGCACCATAGTTGCAATCGTTGGAATACGGGCTTCATGCCAGCCGATGCCGGTGTTGATGATGGATGCGCCTGCTTTTTCAATCTCTAACGCCAGTTGCTCTATTTCCTGCCAGTTAGAACCATCTTCCACTAAATCCAGCATAGAAAGGCGATAGATAATGATAAAGTGCTCTCCCGCAATGGCTCGGACAGCTTTGACAATTTCCAGCGCAAAGCGCATCCGGTTTTCGAAAGATCCACCCCATTTATCTTGCCGATGATTAGTGCGGGAAACCAGAAACTGATTGATGAGATAGCCTTCTGAACCCATGACCTCAACACCATCATAGCCTGCCTGTTGGGCAAGCTGGGCGCAGCGGGCGAAATCCCTGATGGTTTGCTGGATATCTTCCCCGGACATTTCCCGGGGCGTAAAGGGATTAATGGGTGCCTGAATGGCGGAGGGCGCGACGAGATTTTTTTGGTAGCTGTAACGTCCCGCATGCAGGATTTGCAGGGCAATTTTCCCACCAGCCTGATGAACGGCATCCGTGACAATCTTATGGTGGGGCAGGGAGTCTTCACTATTCAGGAAGCTTGCCCCGGCAGTAACAACGCCCTGTGGATTTGGCGCGATACCGCCCGTCACAATTAATGCGACACCGCCGGCCGCCCGTTCTGCATAGAACTGGGCCAACCGTTGAGCACCATTGGGATGTTCCTCAAGCCCCGTATGCATTGATCCCATCAATACACGATTTTTTAACGTGGTAAAGCCCAAATCCAGCGGTGCAAGCAGGTGAGGGTAATTGCTCATTGCATTCTCCATCAAATATTTGGTTACTCAAAAAGTATTATTTTTTTCGTATGACTTAAGTTCTTCACTTGGTTATGGCTAAGTGGTCGGATGAGATAGTTATCAAATTTAGACAGTTCCAGCTTGATTGGAATCTCTTTGTTAATTGATTGTGACAAGTATCATGAAATCTATTAGGTATAGAAAAAATATCAACAGCATTTGAATAAGAGTCCATTAGGCAAGAAATGGCTTTTATTTATGATTGTCGTGTATTTTTTAACTATGCATACTGCCAATGTATTCTTCAACAATGGTAGATAAGCATGAAAAAAATCACTGACTGGGTCACATTGGCAGGAAAAAGTGTAACCTTAGAGCCGTTGTCACATGATAAACATGGTGAATTCGTCCGGGCCATAGACGATGGGCAATTACATAAATTGTGGTATACCAGCGTGCCTTATCCGACAAATGTCGCGGCGGATATTGAACGTCGTCTAGCCCTGCATGCCAAGGGAAGTATGCTGCCTTTCACTGTCATCGATAATGCAACGGGAGCCGCCGTTGGGATGACAACCTATATGAATATTGATGCCAATACCCCCAGATTGGAAATAGGTTCTACGTGGTATGCACGTTCTGTTCAACGTACTGCAATTAATACGGAAGCAAAGTTTTTGCTATTGCAGTATGCGTTTGAAGAATTGGGGTGTGTAGCGGTGGAGCTTCGAACTCATTTTCTGAATCAACAGAGCCGCAGAGCGATTGAACGGTTGGGAGCAAAACTGGATGGTATTCTGCGCAGTCACTTGAGAGCTAAGGATGGTTCGATACGAGACACTTGCGTTTATAGTATTCTTCTGAATGAGTGGCCCGCCATTAAGACTCATCTTACATGGTTAATGGCGCAGCCGCGTTAAATGTCAGCCAAAGTATTCCTTTCTGATCGGGATCAGGCCGTAAGGGATGCTTTGATGCTGTTTTCCAATTCATCCAGTAATTGATAGCGACGACGATATTCGGCGCGCTTTTTACTGGGGATATCATCCAGCGATTTTCTTTCTATGATTGAGGGTAAATGGAAATCATTATTTTCCTTTCTGACCCCACTTAATGATTCCCAGAAGGAGTTATAATCGGCTACCATCTGGTTTTTCTTTTTATGCCAATAACGAATGCTGCGGTAGATATGAGTCTCATTACTGACCGCCAAAATTTGCTCGCAATCCACATGTGCGGCAAAACAGCAGATAGCTTCAATCAATAGGCGCTTAGGAAATAATCCATAACACTCTTTCGTTGCATGGCGGATAATCTCCAGAGAATTATCCCCTTTGGCAGGCCCTTGTAATACACCAATAAACAGCGTTTGTTTGCCATCCACCATTAATAAAGTAAATGCACACTTTGCCAGAATGACATTTTCTGCGGTGGTAATATATAAAGAAAGCTCCCCTTCTTTATTCAAATTATCCAATGAATCAATGTAAATCATAAATGATTCATTCTTTCCGTGAATAGTTGCCAACAGATAAGCATGAATATCAAATATACTACTGATAACAGTTGGCTCTAATTGTTGGAACAGTAACTTATAATGTTCATTCAGCGCGCAGACAATCTGTTTGCGTTTAAAATTAATACTTAAATACGGGCGATGTAATTTGCAAGGCAAACTGGGTTGTTTTTTTAAAATATCCAAATAGCGTGGTGTCTTGGCAAGACTATCCAAGAGCTTCAACGTAGACACCGGTGTCAGGATGCTGCGAAGTGCAAATTTAGTGCGGTTACTGGAAGAATACCAGTGTTCCCCTGGAGTAACACGTTTTCCGACGAGATCAGCAAATAGCTTCACTCCTGAAGATGCAGGTTGTTGTAGATAATTCATTAATACTCAAACTCAATAGAAATAAAAAATACGTATACGCCCCTCATTATATCATTGATTTTTTAAACTTTACTTAAATATTTACAAAATATTCCATTACTTTAGTTTTATTTATTTTATATAAAGGACTATTTTCTTTGTTGTCATTTTTAAATCTTATTCTAATACAGATTAATTTATAATAATCATTCGATTAATGAATTAATTGCTGTTTGTTTAATTTAGTTAATGATTATTCTTTTTGTGTTCTATGTATAAGTATTGGATAAGTCATGGTTTTTCTACAGGATGGTTATTATCGATTATCCAGAAAACCTCAGAACGAGGTTTAATATTTTGAGGTTTTCAGGGAATGATTCTATTTTTATTGGGTTTTATTGGGATATTGAGCGTTCAGGCCAGTTTCATATGCAATAGCGGAAATGGGTTTCCTTGCCCATCAAGTTCTGAGCGGGAAAAAACCTGAAATCCCATATGTTGGTAGAAGCCAACACCTTGTGTATTTTGCTCATTGACATCTAACTCACTGACTTTTAACTTATCAATGGCAAATTTTAGCAACATCTTGCCAACCCCTGTCCCCCGGGCTTGTGGTGTAATAAACAACATTTCCACGCGATGTTGAGCGGTACTGATAAATCCGACGATATTATGTTGCTCATCCAACGCCTTATAGACAGTGAGATTGGGCAAATAATCATTAAGGATTAGTGGACGCAAAGTCTCAATCATGGCCTTAGGAAGAAAATCATGAGTAGCAAGTACGGAGGCTTCCCAAATCTGAATAAGTGTTGTGAAATCAGCTTCGGTAGCTTGTTGTATTTGCATTTAATACCTCCACATATTTTTATCGTTTTTTGGTTGAATGTTTTTTCGGCTATCTTAAAGTAAAAATGATGTAATGTAATTTATCCTTGATGACATTTTTACACTCTTGATTTGATCATCACAGTAAACACATTTGTTTGCTCTATTTGAAATATTAACGCTTAGGGTGTGAAAATCCAGCGCTGAACAAACAAGCTCTGATCTTGAAGAAGCTATTTGAGGGCTAAAAATAAAAAAGCGCCACAGTTTGCGACGCTTTCATCAGATTCAGGATTATTTTGTATTAGCTTGCCAATACGCGGTCTTTGCGACGCAAACTTGCCAGTAGCATATAAATTGCTGTAGCTAACAAAACAATAAAAAAGAAGCTCATTAACCCGTTATGCTGACCATTGAAATAGTGTTGCAGCATAAGATGCCCCGCGCCCAGAGGCCCGATAGCAGAACCGATGCTGTAACTTAACAGCATGACCTGACTTGCAGCTACGATATAGGATGAATCCAGCTTGTCACAGGCCAGGGTGATAGCAACGGGATACAGGGCAAAAGAAGACATTCCCAACAGAGCCAGCGCCACTATCGTCACAATATAATGTTCAAAAAGATACGTCACTCCTACGGCAAACACACCCAGTAATGAAACCAGGGCCAGTAGGAAAGTTTTGCTCATGATAACAGATAGCTTACTGATAATTGGCTGTATAACCATTCCACCCAGAATAACTGCGGCCATCAACACACCAACCTGATCGGCATTAAAATGACTTTGGCTTAATGACAAAGGCATCAACCCGTAGATAGTGCCCATGACAATGCCGGATGTTATACAACCAACGATAGCTGGCTTACTGAATTGGGTGATTTTTTTCAGTGAAAAACTCTGATGGTGAAGCGGAGGCGGTTGCCCATGACGCACGAATAATGGCGGCAAAATCGCTAGCAGAAGTAGAGCGGAAACGATCATAAAAGGGAGCATTCCCTGAGTCCCGATAGGCCCAATCAACAACTGACCCAAAGTTGTTCCGCCGTAGAGTGATGTCATGTAGAAGCTTAAGCGTTTTGCACGCTCTTTGGGATTATCTCCAATCAATAGCCAGGATTCGACCACGACAAAAACCCCGGCAACAGCGATGCCGGCCATACAACGAATAAGCAACCAGATTTCTTTATTTGGAAAAAAAGGCAATACAACCACTGTTGCAGCCAGAAGCAACAAAAAAACAATAAAGGAAAGACGGTGACCTATTTTCGCAATAACAGGTTCAATCATCATTGAGCCTATTAATAGACCGGTATAATAAGCACTGGCTAACCAACTGGCATAAATCGTATCGATGTTGAAACTTGCCATCGACAATGGAATTAAGCTCATTAGGTAACCAGAAGCAATTGCAAAAACAGTCAAACCCGTAACAGGTACAAATGCACTGTCATTGTTGCGCAGCAGTTTCACTACTGTCGTCTCCACATAAAAAATCATCCAGAAATGCGCTGCTTCTCATCAAGATTTTGCCGAATGGCGATCACGATATATGCCAAGGACTGGGATATATCTTGGTGATTTAAGCAGTAGGTAAGTCACCCAATGACCTTGAGTGGTGCGGACTATAGCTGTTTCTTACACAGAGATACAACGAGAAAAACTGATACTCATGAGTGAAAAGATTTATGAAGGTAAATTTGTCTTAACAAGTTACTTTTTTTACTATACATGTACTCTATATGTTGAAGGTGCGAAAACTTTTTACGGAAAAGCTGGGGGGATTAGGATCACCGGGAAAAGGAGAGTTTTCCGGCCATTTGTTCGTTTATGATGATGATATTAATAACCTTTATGAGAAAGGAACAGCTTTTGTTGCAGTTATGACACCTATTACTGCGGCTACGGCTTTTACAGATTCACCTTTAAATAAAATCGCACAATTTGAAGGAACTGGAATAGGAACGATATCTGCCACAATCTTCGGTGGTGGTTATTGGGAATAGTTTTGTAATCAAAACACTTATTCTATTTCTCTGATGAATTTATCAAGTGTATTTCTATTTGATTATATTTAATCCTAAAAATTAAATCCTTGGCATTGATAAATAATCTAAATTTCGGACTGATTCGGTTATGGAATGCTATCCGAATTTAGCAGAATTAAACTATCCGCAGTGATAGATTAGATTCGTAATAATGTATCTGAGTTGAACGGAAGAGATTAAATGCCATCGGGTTAACCATCCGATGGCCTTTAATGTTTATGCCCAGCGTTGGATCACTATTGAAGTATTAATACCACCGAAGGCAAAGTTATTACTTTGGATAAACTCGGTCTGGATTTGACGCGGTTGGTGCATGATGTAATCCAACTCACCACAAGCGGGGTCAACCTCGTTGAGATTGATGGTGGGTGCAAACCAGCCTTCATTCATCATTTCCAGCGCTAACCAGGCTTCAAGCGCGCCACAGGCCCCCAGTGTATGGCCGAAATAGCTTTTCAGTGAAGAGATAGCCGTTTGGTTGCCAAAGATATTGGCAGTGGCTTGACTCTCTGCCACATCTCCCCGATCGGTTGCCGTTCCGTGAGCGCTGAGGTAACCGATATCGGCTGGCTGTAAGCCTGCTGATTTCAGCGCCATTTCAATACATATCTGCATGGTTTCGGATTTTGGCTGAGTGATATGGGAAGCATCACAGTTAGTCGCAAATCCGATGATTTCACCATAAATTTTGGCACCACGTGCTTTGGCGTGTTCCAATTCTTCAAGGATCAGCGTGCCAGCGCCTTCACCAATCACCAGCCCGTCGCGGTTAACATCAAATGGGGAAGGTGTGGTTTTTGGGGCTTCATTTTTCTGGCTGGTGGCGAACAGGGTATCAAATACCGCTGCTTCGGATGGACACAGCTCTTCCGCGCCACCCGCGACCATTACGGTTTGATAGCCATGACGGATAGCTTCCCACGCATAACCGATCGCCTGACTACCTGATGTGCAGGCACTTGAGGTTGGGATCACTCTGCCACGCAGGCCAAAGAACAGCCCGGTGTTGACGGCAGTGGTATGTGGCATCATCTGTACATAAGTTGTACCTGTGATGTTATTGGTGTGCTTTTCCGTCAGCATGGTCGCAAATTCACTGACCGGCTTGGTACTGCCCGTCGAAGAACCATAAGCAATGCCTGTTTCCCCATTGGTCAGGATGGGATCATCCAATAAACCTGCCATCCCTAAAGCCAGCTCTGTAGCGCGCGTAGACATCAGAGAAACACGCCCCATGGAGCGAATGCGTTTACGGGTATAGTGTTCGGGCAAAATGAAGTCCGTGACCGGCGCACCGAGGTGGGTATTAAGCCCGTCATATTCTGCCCATGCCGGCATTTGTCGGACGGTGTTGATACCCGCTTTCAAGCCTGCGGAAACGGATTGCCAGTCGTGTCCCAGAGCGGTAATGCCGCCCATTCCCGTAATAACTACCCGGCGTGTTGTTCCATTATGGCTCATAGCATTCCTCCGTTGATTGAAATGACCTGACGGGTCACATAGCCTGCGATATCAGACATCAGATAGCTGGCGAGGCCGGCGACTTCATCGGCTTGCCCCATGCGTTTCATCGGGATCATATTCATGGCCTCTTTCAAGGCTGCTTCTTCCATTTGGATCATATCCGTGCCAATTAATCCCGGCGCAATGCAGTTCACCGTGATTTTTCTTTTCGCCAGTTCGATTGCCAGCGCTTTGGTGGCCCCGATAATGCCCGCTTTGGCTGCACTGTAATTGACCTGTCCGCGGTTGCCCATCAAGCCAGACACGGATGACAAAGTGATGATGCGTCCTCCCTGACGTAAACCGATCATTGGCATTACACAGGGATGAATAACATTGTAGAAACCATCCAAATTGGTATGAATGACGCTATCCCAGTCACTGCCTTCTAAAGCAGGAAAAGCCCCGTCTTTGGCGATGCCGGCGTTGCAGACAATGCCATAATAAGCACCGTGGTTTTCGATATCTTTTTCCAGTACTTCACGGCAAATGGTGCGATCTGAAACATCAAATTTCAGTACACGGCCGTGGCCGCCGTTTGCCTGAATGTGTTCCAGTGTTTTTTCTGCGCCTTTAGCATCACTGTGATAATGAACGATGACGTTGAATCCGTCTGCTGCCAGTCGGCAGGCAATTGCTCTGCCGATCCCTTTGCTGGCACCGGTCACTAGAACTGAACGCATTATGCTACTCCATCCCTTTGAAATAATTGTTTAAGTTCTGTTTTATCTGGTTGGTAGGTATTCAGGCGGCCAGTTGCCAGCACCGTGCCGTTACAACTGATCGAACCTTCAAAGCTGCCAACTTTTCCATCTTGCAGTAATAGATTCATCTGGATATCCAGCACACTGCCCTGTGTGAAAGCAGGGACATGACATCGTACTGCACGCCCACCGAGTAACATGCCCAATGCGGAATCTTCTTCTTTTCCTTCCCTGCGATGCCAGCCAGACCAAACGCCAATGGTTTGCGCCATGATTTCAATGGCAAACCATCCCGGCAGGTGGCCTTCCTCGTTAAGAAAAGGAGACAGAACACCTTCTTTGCTGACGGTAACTTGGCAATGGACATGGTCACTGGAAACGTTGATCACTTTTTCCAGTAACACCATCGGTGCTTCATGGGGGAGGTAACAATCTACCGGTAAATAGTCAGGCATTATACGGCTCCCAATATCAGGCTGGTATTGTTTCCACCAAAGGCAAAAGAGTTCGACATGATGATCGGTTTTTCCAGTGGTTCGGGCTGAGTCAGAAGGCCACAGGCAACCAGTGAAGTATCAATACCTGAACGCGAAAAATCTTGTACAGGCAGAGGTAAGTTGCGGGTAAGCAATAACCAGCAAAGACCGGCTTCACATGCGCCAGCCGCACCCAGAGTATGACCGGTTAAATATTTGGTTGAACTGCACGGGGTGTTTTCGCCGAAAATCTGATTGATGACGAGGGATTCCATTTGGTCATTTAATTTTGTGCCAGTGCCATGCAGGTTGATATAACCTATTTCGGCGGGAGATAACCCTGCGCTGTCCAATGCCATGTTGATAGCTTCAATCGCCCCTTTTCCTTCAGGATGAGGGGCTGACATATGCCATGCATCACTGGATTCTCCAGCACCGAGCAGTGCAATAGGCTGGGGTTCCCGTGTCAGCAGCAGTAATGTTGAGGCTTCCCCAATGGTAATGCCTTCACGGTTTTCACAGAATGGTTCACACCGTGTTGAAGAGAGGGATTCAAGGCTATCGAAGCCATTGATTGGCATGCGGCTTAGTGTGTCTGCGCCACCGACAATTGCCACATCGACCATTCCCATTTCAATCAGGCGCTGACCCGTGATAACCGCCCGTGAACTGGATGAACAGGCCGTGGAGATGGTGAATGCCGGCCCGTCAGTATCAAGGTAATTGGCAAGGAAGCGGGAAGGGTCGCCCAGTTCCTGCTGATAATAATGGTACTCTTCATCAGGTTGTTGGTTAACTGTTCGGCTAACATGCTGATCACCTTCGTCAAGGCCAGATGTACTGGTTCCCATGATGATTGCGATACGTTCCCGTCCGAAACGGGCGATAGCTTCATCCACTTGTGGTTTTATTTGCATCAAGGCAGCCAGTAGTAAGCGGTTATTACGGCTGTTGTGCTTATACAGAGCATCAGGAATGGTGGGTAATTCACCGTCAACACTGCCCAGACAGCAGGTTTTATCAGGCTGCAACCAGCCAGAACGCTTATACATGCCGGGGGCTTGGCCGAGCACGAGGTTCTGGGCGATTTCATCCATATTATTACCCAAGGCATTGAGCATACCCACGGCAGAAATATAAATCATGTTTTACTCTTCCAGATGCTGAATGGCGATGTTATAGCCAAAAATGAACTGCTGGACGCGAATCGGGTATCGTTTGCCATTCGCAGTATCATATTGAATTTCTGTGATTAATTTCCCATCTTTGTCGTGTAGTTGGCGGAAATTGCCGCTGTCCTTGAGTGTCCAGCCAGAAGGAAGCCGGGTCTGCCAGGCGGAAACAGGCCAATAACTCAGCATGATATCAGCCAATACTTGATTGGCTGGTGGAAGTTCCGGCAAAACAATAGATTGCTCGGCCTGGATGCCGTTTTTGTCGTAATCCAGTTTGAATAACCGAATGCCTAACGAAGATAACCCGGCAAGTGACAAGTGCTGTTCATTGGCACTAAGCAACACAATCAGTGATTGTTGTTTGCCTTTGACTGTGGCTGTTAACAATTGTTGTTCATTAATCGCAGGCGTAATACTCGGTTCTGGCAGAGAAACACGTATACCCGGCTTTAGCCACGCACTGGGCGAGCTATCCTGTGGGAAATTCGTACATGCTGCCAACAGGCAAACCAGAGATAAAATAACTATCCGTATCATGATGTCTTTTTCCTTTTTGGGCGCTCAGGCATTGCCAGTGGAGAGAGCAGGAATGCGCTAAAGATCCCGCTGCATAACACAATGCCAAAGCTACTGATTGCTTGGGTACTACTGAATACCAACATGCCCAGCGTGAGCAATGAAGTACACATTGCTACACTGATTGCCAGCAACGAGGTGAGTGGTGTACCACGGGGATTGCTGAAAAACAGGGTGTAGTTGATACCAATACCCAGCACCAAAACCAGCGCCAAGATTGAGAATAAGTTAAGGCTATAGCCGCTAAAACCGAGAACAGCCAATCCACACCCTAATGACAGCAATGATGGCAATATACTGATGACACCCCGGCGCAGGCCCAGCCGGATAATATAACTGACGGCGATCAAGATGATTGAACCCACCAGCAACCAGCCAAGCATGGTGCGGTAAAACTGAAACATTTCATCAAAAGCCAGTTTGCGGTCGATCCAACTGACACCTGCCTGTTTCTCCGCTAATTGGCGCATCAGCACACTGTCCTTAACACCGTTGACGGGTAGCAGGACGCCGCTTTGACCGTTTGGCAGGGTTATCCACATCAGGCGCCAGCCTTCACTGACCACACTGTCGAGCCAGTCATTCGGCATGACCGTCATAGGGTGGATATCTGGCTGTTTGATTGTCAGTCCCGCGTCTGCCAAACGGGCCATGATATTGGGAATGGCGGCCTTGATAAGCCCAAGATCCCGCTGCTGTTGTGCCAGAGAGGAAAGGGGCAGACGCTGGTACTGACTGATATTACCTTGCTGTTTTTCTGCATCCAGTTTGGGGATAAAAGACTCCAGTCGCTGTAATGTTTGTTCTGCATTATCGCCGTAAACCACGAACCATTTTTGGTCACTTCGCTGCCCGGTCAGTGCGGCAATGTGTTTTTCCTGTTGATGGATATCCTGTGGCAGAGCCTGCAATTGGGCAATGTCATCATTGACGTGCAAACGAGAGATCCCCAATAAAGCAAAAACTGCCAGCATAGCGGGCAACCCGGTATAAAACAGACGATTACGTCTCCATAAAGCCAGCCAGCGCATTAGCATAATCATGGCAGGAATTGGGCGAACAGGCAGATTTTTAGCCAGTCGGGGATACCAGCAGACGACGGTTAAGCAGGAAGCGGTCAGCCCCGCAGCGGCAAATACAGCCAATTGGCGCAGGCCGGGGAAGGGGGCAAACATCATGATGAGATAAGCAATAACAGTGGTCGCCAACGCCATTAATAAAGCAGGCAACACTTTTCGCATGCTTTGCCACGGTGTGACTTCCTGCCCGTGCACCATGCGCTCTGTCAGATAATAAATGGCGTAGTCAGCAGAAATACCGATGATGCTGATGCTCATCACCAGCGTCATAAAATGCAATTCGCCAAAAACACCCAAAGTTGCCACGGTTCCGGCCAGAGCGCCGATACTGATGGACAGAACACACAACAACAATGGCTTTAAAGAGCGGAACACTCCATAAATGAGTAGCAGTACACCAAGCACAGTAGCGCTGCCTAATGTCGAAATATCGTGTTTTGCCTGTTGTGTCGCGTAATCGCTGTAAAACAGGGTTCCCCGTGAAATGACTTCGGCATCAGGAAATTGCGTTTTCAAGGTTTGCTGCAATTTATCAAGTTCAGTGACAGCATGATGCCCTTGCTGCATATCAAAAGAGGAACTGTTCAGCTCTCCGTGGAGCAGATACCAGTTTCTTCCTGACTCATCTTTAGCAACCAGCCAGCCATTCTGAAGGCGTAATTGGCTGGATGTTTGTTGAAGCGCCAGTTGTGAACCCCTGACCAGCATCAAGGGATCATTGCTGAGCTCTTGCCCACTGACACCGGAAAAGGCGGAGTAAACCTGAGACAGTATCCAGTTTGCCTGCTGACTGCCATCGTCTTTCAGCCTGTCACGGGTAACAGGATCGAGCATCGCATTACGGTGCTCATAGTAAAAGCGTCCCCATGCTTGTTGCTGTTCTGCGGTCATTGGCCCTTTAACATGGGTCAGAAATGAGTTTTTTTGCAGATGTTCCAGCCAATATTGCGCAGGTGCAGAATCTTCTTTCTTCCCCGGACTGACCATCCAGACCAATTGGCGATCAAGACGTTGTATGAACTCTTCTTGCAACGCGGGCGGCATCTCTCCGGCACTTTGTGCAGGCAGTAAAGCCAGTACGCTGGTGGACAAGCGGGATTGAGGTAACAAGGCTGTCAGTGATATCAGTAAGATAGTGCACATGAGCAGCCAGAATAATGCCAGCAGACGCGGCTCAGAATTTGAAGTGTTGCTCTTCTTCATGGCTTAGCGTCTCAGGAGTCAGTCGGTGTTGAGTAAACGATAATTCTGTGCGATCACCCTGGCGATCGGTGAGTAAAATAGCATCAAGATTAGTTTGACCGTTCAGGGTAATTGCCGTGAACAGTTTGTCTAAAGGAGACGTCTTTGGAGTTAGTACCAAACGCCACTGTTCCTGCCCTAAGTCACTGAACTCGATTTTGAAATTTTCTTCCAGCACGGCACGATCGGCCTGAAATAAGGCCCGCATCAAATGATTGAACTGAAACAGTTGTGGATTGGAGTCAGCGGTAATCACCTGAGGCGCTTGATCCGGCATGATTTGCACCATATGGCTGTCATCCAATACCAGTGTCAGCGGGAAAGGTTTCTGCTGATGCCACCACAGCCCCTTATGCTGTGAAACCAACATATCACCGCTGGAACGCAGAGGTTGAGGCATACCCTGAATTTGACGCTCCTGTGTAAAGTGCGCCCGAACAACAGGCTGGTGTGTAAAGCGCTGTTGTAACTCTTCAAGGGTAACGGCATGTGCCACGTTATTGATTATCAGGAAATTCGCTGTCAGGAATAGCAGCATCCAGCGCCATTTTTTCACGGTCTAACTCCCATGCGTTCGAATAGAATATCCGGGCTGACAAAACTCATCTCCTGTTTTTCTTCGGAAACGGCAACCTGAATGGTGTAGCCCATTGTTGTTTTTTGGCCGCTTGCTGCATCAAAAATCTGGTAAGCAATTTTCAGGCGGTTTTCAAATTCTTCAATGGTAGCCCTGACGCGTATTTTTTGTTCGAAGCGCACTGATGCACGGTATTTGATTCGGGCATCAACGACGGGCCAGACATAGCCGGATTCGCGCATTTCGCTATAACCATAATTGAATTGGTTCATCAGCGCTTCACGGGCAATTTCAAAATAGCGGAAGTAATTTCCGTGCCAAACGACGCCCATGGGATCTGCGTCATGAAATGGCACGGTCAATTCGACCTCGGCGGTAAAACGGGGATCAGTCAGCATTTTTTTATTCCTTATTTGTCCGATCAGCCGGCAATTGCCAGAAATCGAAAAAATTGAACCAATCAAGGGGAGATTGCAGAGCGTAATGTTCCAGACGGGAAGCGTAGTGATCCACTGCCTGCTGCAATGCCTGTTCTCTTTGTTTACGCGGCAGTTCCAGCGGATTGGCGAAGTGCTCACAATAAATTCTGAATTGGTTATTTTGTCGGAGAGCGAACATTAACAGTACTGGGCAGCGCAACACCGATGCAAGGATAAACGGCCCTTGCGGAAAGGGAGCAGGATGACCAAGGAATTGGCTCCAAACCACACGCTGGGTATTGGCTCGGGAAGGATTAACAGCAATCCGATCACCGACAATAGCGACCCATTCACCGGCATCAATTTTTTCTTTCAGCATGATGGCGGTATCGGCTCCCACATCCGTCACCGGCAATAAATTGATGCCTGCCTGTGGTGAGACTTCTTCAATAATTTGTTTGAAACGTTGGGCATGTTCAGTAAACACCAGTGCATTGATGGTTTGTTTCCCTGCCTTTTGTGCCAGTGCCCGACAAACTTCAATGTCGCCCAGATGCGAAACCAGAAGCAGCTTGCCACCTGAATTTCCATCCAAAAGCGTCTGTTCTGCGTCTGGTGCAAATTCGATATCTTTTCCCCATTTTAAATCACCGCGCCAGCTTGCGATTTTATCCAACATGGCTCCGCCGAAACGCAGGTAATGACGGTAACTATCAAGGCGTTGTGGAATGGGGACCCCTTTGCGTTGCATGGTCTGTTTCAGACGCGCAAGATACTGGCGGGATGCCTGACGTTGTGAGCCGCCAGTGGCCCAGAAATAACCAACAACAGGATAAAGCAGCCACTCAAAGGGTTTGCGTCCGAGCCATCGATAAACCGCCAGCATAAACTTCATGCCCAGCAGCCCCTTGCGCTCTTTAATATCAGACCAGTGACGGTGGTTGCGCCATAATCGTTTACGCCATAACAGCGAGGGAATGCGTGGTAACATGCTGAAAAACAGACGGGTATGCATCCATGAAATGCTGAGGTTATCCCGCAGTGCATCGAAATGGGACAAGCCATTTTCAGGATAAATCACTTTTGTCGGCAAAAACTCACTTTCTGTTCCTTGCCAGTAAAGCCGCACCATGATTTCGATATCAAAATCCATCCTGCGGCCAATGTCTTTTTTAGCCAACAGTTGCAGTGTAGGCGCCAACGGATAAACCCGGAAGCCACACATGCTGTCTTTGATGGAAAAAGAAAGCGTCTCCACCCAAACCCAGAAATGAGTGATATAGCGTCCATAAAGGCGGGATTTTGGCACGGAAACATCATATATCGGGTTGCCGGAAATTAAGCTATTAGGATGCTGCTGCGCCTTTGCCAAAAACGCGGGAATATCGTCAAGACAGTGTTGCCCATCTGCATCAACCTGTAGGGAGTGGCTATATCCTGAATCTGCGGCAGCCCGCATTCCTGCCATAACAGCCCCCCCTTTGCCCTGATTATGTGCAAGGCGGATAAGCGTCACACTGGGAACCGATTTTGCCAAATCTTCAAGGCGACGTTGAGTATCAGCTTCACTTCCGTCATCGACGATAAAGCAGTGAAGTTGATAAGGCGATAACCTTTCCAATACAGCAGGCATGGTTGCGCCGTGGTTATAACAAGGAATAACCACGCAGGGCGTAATGGTGTTCACGCTCAGCGACATAACTTTATCTTTCCTTGGCTTGCAGTCTGATGTTCGCTGCCGTTTGAAACTTCCACTTCATAGCTGAAGGCCAGAAGCTGTTTTTCTTCTGCCCACGTCATTTTTAACAGAAGTTTGTCACGGGGTTGCAGGGGAAACTGGAATTTCACCATTTCAATCGAAGAGAAAGACCAGTCTGGCGCGAGTAAAGTCTCAGCATAGTGCATAACCCAATCGATTTGGGCCACACCCGGCAAGAGCGGTTGAATGGGAAAATGCCCACGAAACCAAGCCAAATCTGGATCTAAATACAGTTGTATAATGGCCTCATTTTGAGCAGGTCGCTCGCGGTGAATTTCAATGGGTTTCATTAAATAGCTCCTGTAACGCAGGCCATGAGCGTTTGCTTTGGGCATTCAAGGGGATGGATTCGATCACTCGCCAGTAACGGGGTAATGCGACGGGTTCCAGCCAAGGCTTCAATTGGCAACGCCAATGTCGGGAAAACTGATTAACACCTTGTTGCTGATAGCGTTCGTAGTCTTCATGCTCTAACACCACGACTGCGCCAATGTAGTTGCGTTTTCCCCGATTGATGAGCAGTGCCGCAGCATCAGCGATGCCATGAATGTCACACAAACGGCGCTCAATTTCAGACAGTGAAATGCGCTTTTCTTCAATTTTTACCAGCCGGTCACGACGTCCCAATAAAGTGAAATTGCCCCGGTCATCGAAGGCAAACCGATCATCCAAAATTAAGCCCTTGGGTTCAGTCACCAGCGGAGAATAGACGCGTAGATTTCCTTCCTCATCCTCGCGGAATGAAACATCCTCAAATGTTGTCCAAACGGCATTGTCTGTTTTACGCTCGCGCCAGGCCATGATGCCCGTTTCGGTACAGCCATAAATTTCATTGGGGAGAATATTGAGCCATTGTTGCACCCGTTCTGCACGGGCAAAATGCAAAGGGCCGCCCGCCGAAACCACAAAAGCGCATTCTGGTGCGGGAAGCTTGTCATCAAGCCTTTGTAAAAAGGCGGGGCTACTGATCAGAACGCAACGTGGGCTACCGATGAGTTGCTCGGGAAACTCCACCATTTTGCGGTCGAATGGCAGACCCAATGACATAGGCAACCAGATGCGGAAGGTCAAACCATACAGATGTTGATGACTGACCGACGCTCTGACAATACAAGATTGCAGTTGATTTCCCCATAAAGCCGCCAGCCATTGGGATTCAAGATCCATGACTGCGACAGGTTTGATCACTTGCTGAGGTTTACCCGTTGAACCGGAAGTGAACATCACCAAAGCGGCATCAGCCGGGATAGCCGGTAATGTGATGTCAGGTGAGGCTTTTTCCATAACATCAACTTCTGGGTTAGACAGCAGGATTTGCCAGCAAGGACAGGATAAAGTCAGAGGCAAATCGGTTAATACACCATCAAACAGAGGCAGTTGTTCCTGCAACTGAGCCTCACGGCAGTGCCCCGGAATAACGGGAGTCTGGCCGGCATGAAGTGTTGCCAGTAGTGCGACACAGAAATGGTAACTATCTTCAAAACACAGCGCCCAGCGGAGAGTTTTCTGTTCTTGGTCTTGCAAACTCCGCTCTTTGAGACGCCAATACAGGGCGATGACATCCTGCCGGAGTGTATTCAGGCTGATAGCATGATTGCCCCAACTGATGATTCTATTGGGGCAATTATCTTCTGATAGCCATTGGGATATGGGTTGTACTTTCATCTTTTCTTTACCCGTTGGCGTATCAGCCATTCAACGGTGATGAGTAACCCGATTAATAGATAACTCACCATTCCGTTCCACAATGTCCATAAAGCCATATCGTTATACAGGCAAGTCCCAAGTGCTACAGCGCCATTGAACATAAAGAACAGGCACCAGATATAAGTGACTTTACGTGTATAGATAACGCCCTCTGGAGGTAAATCCGGCTCTTTGTAACGGGCCATTCTTTCAATGATGGGAGGCCCATAATGCAATGAACCACCGAACAGGATCAGCAGAACGGTATTAACGACCACTGGGTAGTACATCAGCAATTGATGGTTGCGCAGGAATAAACTGGCTAGCCCCAGAATTATTCCGGCTATGGATAATATCCATCCGGCATTCCAACCCGCTTTTTGCTGATTTTGCGTTTGGTGTTTGCTTAACAGTAATCGCAAAACAAAAAACAGAATAATGACAACTAATATTGCATGAAATTGCCCGTAGTTGACCATCGCCCACACCAGAAAAGGCCAGGCGATCAACATCACGGTATTGGCAATACGGAACAATAAAATCAATGGCTTCAATTAACTACCCAGATACTTGTTGCTGTTGTACTGATTATTGTTCTTTCAGTAATTGTTCCACGGCATCCACAACGTCCTGAACCGTGCGGACAGATTTGAATGCTTCTGGTTTGATCTTGCGGCCGGTTTTTTTCTGCAAATGGACGACCATATCAACCGCATCAATGCTGTCGAGTTCCAGATCTTCGTAAAGACGTGATTCAGGCGTAATGTCTTCAGGGGACAGTTCAAACAATTGAACCAAGAGTTGTGACACTTCCTGAAAAATAGCTTGTTTTTCCATGATGGCACCTGTTCTTATACTTGTTGTGACTGGATATAAGTTGCCAGTGCGGCGACAGAAGAAAAGTGCTGGCGCATCTCTTCACTTTCGGAAGATAAGACGATGCCATAACGGTTTTTGACTGCCAAACCCAGTTCCAACGCATCAATAGAGTCTAGCCCTAAACCATCACCAAATAAGGGAGCATCGGTTTCAATATCAGCAGGTGTGAGCTCTTCCAGATTCAGGGTATCTATGATTAATTGTTTTATTTCATTGTGTAGTTTTGGGTGTAGTTCTTGCATCATCGTATCCGATATCGATTAATTTTATGGTGTTAATAAATGAGTA
The DNA here is from genome assembly GCF_037996725.1 of Xenorhabdus entomophaga. Classification (NCBI taxonomy): domain Bacteria; kingdom Pseudomonadati; phylum Pseudomonadota; class Gammaproteobacteria; order Enterobacterales; family Morganellaceae; genus Xenorhabdus; species Xenorhabdus entomophaga. The sequence goes on along the minus strand of NZ_JBBMXH010000011.1, from coordinate 19,369 downwards.
AGCTGGCGATTGAGCTGACGGGCAGCGATGGCGTGTCCGTTCTCTGTATCGACAGCAAAATTTTCATTGGTGAGTTGTTCACCAATGGTGATCGTATAAATGGGTTTTTGGGGTGGAATTTGATACCACTTGCTTTTCTTATCTAACATTTTCTGGCTGCAAGTAATATGTATGATCCGTAAATCGCACTCACATCGCACGGCGATATTGGCCGCCCCACGTTGAAGCGAAATAGGGTGCCCCGGCGTCGTGCGCGTTCCTTCCGGGAAAATCAGAATATTGTGCCCGGAAGCTAACCGTTCGCGGCAAACAGGAAGCAAAGTTTCTGCATCGCTGTTGATGAGATAACGGGCAGAACGGATTGCACCACTGACAAACGGATTGCGCAGCAGCGCTGATTTTACGATGCAATCCACATCCGGCAAAGTTGAGGCCAGTATGACGTAATCCAGCAAAGTAGGATGATTTGCAACGATCAAACAGCCTTTGTCTGTGCGAATTTTTTCCAGACCACTAAAATGGTAATCCAGTACGCCCAATTTTCTGGTTAAAAAGAGGAACAGACGGAAGCTGAACGAAATGCTGTGGCGCGCAAGACGGCATCGCTTGTCTTCATTGCGTTGAAAAAACAGCAATAAATTAAACCAGATAAGGGAAAGCAGTAGCCCGCCTACGCCAAACAGGACGAAACAGAACCCTGTCATGAGCAGACGCCAGAGCCAGTTAATTCGTTCAGCGATATTGACTGTAATTCTTTTCACCATCTTATCGGTTCCAATTCCATTGACAACGATCTCCGGTAACCGTGAAACTTTGCTCACCTCGCAGCCAGCCATGGAGAAACTGTAAGCTTTGGGGAAGATTAGGTTCGGTTTCCGAAGAAGATGGCCTTGTGGAAGACCGTTTTGTACAGCGCAGGCCAGTGCCTTGCTCCAGTAGCAGCGCTACCGCAAACGGATAGGTTGGGGTATTGGCATCAATAACATTGTGATAAAAGCCCGGGATCTCGCCATCAAAATCAACGAGCAGGATTTTACGATGACCGGCATGGAGCAGTGTCAGGGCTTCAAACAGACCTTGCTGAAAACTGTCAATGCCTGCCGAAATGGAAGAGGAAACCAGAGGCGCTTTAGCCACAATGGTCAGATTGCCGACTGAAGAGTTATGAACTGACATGGCAAAATTGGTTGGCGAAACGCTCTCTGTCTGTGCCAGATTCTGCAATATCTGGTAATTGCGCTCCAACTCACCATGACGACTGCTATAAACAATAGCATCGACTTGATTGCGACGAAGGATAGTCAAACCACAGTCTACGGCAAGGCGGCTACCTGAACTGAGACGACGAGCCGTCATCATGGGTAACTGGGAGCATTTTGCTAATGGGCATGAACCATCAATAACGGCGGGTGATGCCGCAGACCATTCTTTCCATTCTTCATCCATGGAAAGTCCCGGTGCGATGGCTTGCCAATCTGTAATATCCAATGTCAATTTCATGAAATACCGTTCGTTACTGCTTTTTGCAGATCAGTAATGTGTGTCCAAGCCCTAACTGATCAATTTGGCTTTCTATTACCAACCCTGCTTTATTCAGGAATTGGGTAAAGTCATCAATGCTGTAAAAACGACTATTGCCATTTGCCATACAAGTAAAATAAAGCGAGGTCGCATTAAGACTATAAGCCGCTGCTTCAAAAGGCTGGCAGTCCCAGAACAGCTCCATAATGCAGATTCGTGCATCAGGTTTCATTGCTGCTGAGATCTTGCGTAAGATGCCTATAATTTGTGTTTCGGAAAAACAATCCAAGAATTGGCTCATCCACCAGATATCTGCTTCTGTGGGTAAGTTGTTATCCGATAACATGTCAACAGGATAGCCGAAAATACGGTCAGCCATGCCTTGGCTGCGTATATTTTCTTCAGCCAGTTTTATTTGCTGGGGTAAATCCAGAATAGTGACGCTGACTTTACTGTCATATCGGCAGCAGCGCAATGCCCATTTTCCTGTATTGCCACCGACATCATAAATCACTTTAGGAGCCAAGGAGAAAACTGTTTTCAACGCTGCATTAAAGGCGGAATCAGAATAAAAATGGTTAAATGAAAACCTATCGCATCAGATAATTACATCAATTGGGATAGGCTTTAAAGTCGGTGTTTATTGATTATCCAGCAGAGCTAAGTTGAACTGAATGTCTTTATCCAGGTCATCGACCCAACGATTATAGTTACGGTGAATTTTTCCATCACTCTCTCTTAATTTATGACTATTAACATAATTGATTACGTAGTTTTTGGCGGTATAGTTGATGCGTATTTGCACGTCATACTTACGATTCTTCAGGAAACCATCAATAAGCCCAGGAGAAACTACGGTCATTACCCATTTGTGTTCCCTACCTGCTTCCAAAATGGCTTTTTTTACGGAAGTCAAAGGCAGTGAATTCTGCGTCATGAAGGTGGTTTGTGGCGTTAATATGGGGGCGGTACGCGCGCAACCTGCAAGGGCGACGACGCAAGCCAGACTGATTAATAGCTTATGTGAAGTTTTCATTATTTCTCTCGTGTTAAATAAGACAAAATAGATTGTGAAATAGTTACGTTGTGCAGAATAGCTAAGGCAAGTTGCAAGGTATAGTGATGATTGGGAGATTGAAATTAATGGAATCAATCAAGATATTTTCAGCTATATTTTATCCATGCTGAACATATAAATAATTATATTTTATATAACTTAGTTAATTGGCAAAAATCACGTCAAAGAAGGTAAGAAGAATATATTAATGAGTTTGCTTATTCTTGCCTAACCAAACAGAAAGGAATGCCTATAGCTGAACCTGATAATTTTCCGACTAATCCCGAATAGTGACTATTTATAATCAACTAATTACTATAGTTAGTATTTCAATTATTTTTTGTGATAAATATCACAAAGAAAAATACGACAACAGTTCATTACTGTAGCGACGTTAATCGGTTATATCCCTTACGCTACTGCCAGAAGGTATCCTGAAAAAAACTAAGGGGTCGCATTTTTGATGCAACCCCTTGATAATTCTGGTGGCCCCTGCTGGACTTGAACCAGCGACCAAGCGATTATGAGTCGCCTGCTCTAACCACTGAGCTAAGGGGCCGTTGAAGTGAGACGATTATACGGCACACTTTGGTATTAGGTCTAGTCCCCAAAATTCATATGCGTGTTTTATATACAATAATTAGTATTTTTTAACATGTTTACAGTCACTGGGAGTGGTTCAAAATCATTCTTAGTGATGTTGATTGCTTTTTTAATAAGTCTTTCTGATTATTTTCTGTTCTTTGTTTAGACTTTAGTCAACAAAAAATACCTTTGTAAATTAATATGAAAAAACATCCTTTATCTGCATCTATCCTGGCTTATCATCAAATAGAAGATCACTTTTTCTCATCTATCAGCCAGATGTATCAACATATCAGCGAAGATGTCCGGATTTATGTGACAGGCGTTGAAACCCTAGCATTAAATTTGCTACTGGTAACAGGCAGCTCTGTCAAAATCGCAGAAGAGCTTAAAACGGCTATTAGGCTACTGGATGAACACGTTAGCGTGCCTTTTATGATTGCTGCCATCGATCCAGATAGTCAGATTCTGGCAGTTATCCAGCAGGCAGGATTTTCCTCCGATCCTGATAGTGCCACTACAGCCATGCAGCTTGATTTGATGGGTTGGCAGATGAGTGACGCATCAGCGATGGAATATGAAATAAGGCGTGTTGACCACTGCCTGGATGATTGGGCAATTCCGGTAGAAAGCGCATTTGAGACAGAAGGCCCTACTTCCGGGCAATATCGAAAATGCCATCAGGCGGCATTGGAGGCAGGAAAAGATTTGCAACATTATGCGTTATATGTTGAAGGGCAACCGGTATGCGCTTTAACTTTATCAAGGCAAGGCGATATTGCTCGTTTTGATGATATCGGCACAGTGGTGGAAATGCAGGGCAGGAGATATGCTTCTGTCTTGATTAATCAGGTATTGCACGAAGCCAAACAGCAAGGCGTGACTGAGTGCTATTTAGAGGCTTCTCGTGATGGTAATGGGTTGTATCGACGTGTCGGGTTTAAGCCATTATTTGAATATCAGGGATTTATCCGTGAATAATAAAAAAGCGTCTGCCGGAACAGACGCTTTTCAGATTGATCAGCAAATTCGTTGATTAGTCATCAAGGAAGCTGCGCAGTACTTCAGAACGGCTTGGGTGGCGCAGTTTACGCAAGGCCTTGGCTTCGATCTGACGAATACGTTCGCGGGTTACATCAAATTGTTTACCCACTTCTTCCAGTGTATGGTCAGTGTTCATATCAATACCAAAACGCATACGCAGAACTTTCGCTTCACGTGCAGTCAGGCCAGCCAGCACATCGTGAGTTGCAGAGCGCAGACTTTCTGAAGTGGCAGAATCCAGAGGCAGTTCAAGGGTAGTATCCTCGATGAAATCGCCCAGATGTGAATCTTCATCATCACCTACAGGTGTTTCCATGGAGATTGGCTCTTTGGCAATTTTCAGTACCTTGCGGATCTTGTCTTCAGGCATCAACATGCGTTCCGCCAGCTCTTCTGGTGAAGGCTCACGACCCATTTCCTGCAACATCTGGCGGGAAATACGATTAAGTTTGTTGATGGTCTCAATCATATGTACCGGGATACGGATGGTACGCGCCTGATCAGCGATAGAACGCGTGATTGCCTGACGGATCCACCATGTCGCGTAAGTTGAGAATTTGTAACCACGACGGTATTCAAATTTATCAACTGCTTTCATCAGGCCGATATTACCTTCCTGAATCAAATCGAGGAATTGCAGACCGCGGTTGGTATATTTCTTCGCAATCGAAATAACCAGACGCAAGTTAGCTTCAACCATCTCTTTTTTCGCACGGCGGGCTTTCGCTTCACCGATGGACATACGACGGTTGATATCTTTGACCTGCTCAATGGTCAGGCCGGTTTCTTCTTCGATTTGGCGTAACTTTTGCAGGCTACGCATGATTTCTTCTTCAACTTCCAGCAATTTATCAGACCATGGTTTGTTCATTGCTTTTGCAGCGGTGAACCATGTGTCAGTGGTTTCATTGCCAGAGAACAGCGTGATGAAGTTTTTCTTCGGCATTTTGCACTGTTCAACACACATCTTCATGATTTGACGTTCTTGAAGACGAACACGATCCATCATGGAACGCATGTTGCTGACCAGATAATCAAACTGTTTCGGTACCAGACGGAACTGTTTGAATACCTCAGATAAGGTCAATATTTCTGCTGCGGTACTTGGATGACTGCGCCCGTGCTTCTTGATTGACTGACGGGTCAGTTCATATTGTTCACGTAGTTCCAGAAACTTCTGGCGCGCCAGTTCTGGATCAATGCTGTTATCATCTTCGCTGTCAGTATCATCCTCGCGCTCTTCATCGTCATCCTCTTCGTCGTCGTCAAGCTCTTCCTGAGGAAGTTCTGAGCCAACGTGAGTCGCGGTTGGTGCGAGATCTTCTTCTGCATTAGGATCGACGAAACCCGTGATTAAATCAGACAGACGGCTTTCGCCGGCTTCAACGCGATCATACTGCTCCAGCAGATAAGTAATCGCTTCAGGGTATTCGGCAACGGAGCACTGCACTTGGTTGATGCCATCTTCAATGCGCTTTGCAATGTCAATCTCACCTTCGCGAGTCAGTAACTCCACCGTACCCATTTCGCGCATATACATGCGAACAGGATCGGTGGTACGACCGATTTCTGACTCGACACTGGATAACACTTGCGCAGCCGCTTCCGCCGCGTCTTCATCGGTGTCGTTTGTGTTTTCTGCCAACATGAGATCATCAGCATCAGGTGCTTCTTCCATTACCTGGATGCCCATGTCATTGATCATTTGGATGATATCTTCTATCTGATCAGAATCGACGATATCTTCCGGCAGATGGTCATTGACCTCAGCATAGGTCAGATAGCCTTGCTCCTTACCTCGGGTGACAAGTAGCTTTAGCTGTGACTGCGGGTTTTGCTCCATAAGACGGTATCCACACTTCAGAGTATTGGTTGGTGTCGGTCGGCGAAACAAATATGCCAACAATAACATTTGGGGGCGTTTTCATTGTATTGCCGCTGCCCTCAATAGCGGCAATCGTAGGGCTGTCTCCCTACCTAATGCGGCATTTAAGCCGTGAATTCTGTATCAGTGATTTTACACTTGGTATAGAATCTGTTTCATCAAGCTATATTTCTTTAAAAAAATATATTTTCAAAAATTTATGTTTTTTTAAAATATATTTTCATCCAGTGATGTTACGAACATAAACGTATTGAGTAAGTCAGCCAAGTAATATAGTCTTCATATAATATAGCTTGTTGAGACAGATTCTTATTTCCTAGCACCGGATTCCGTAATTAAGCGGACTTCTTCACGTTCTTCTGGTGTCAGTCCTTCTGTCCTCTCTTTGGCTATCAGAAAGTTAAAACGTTCATCAAGGGCTGACGCGAAAAGATGATTCAGCGCATCGCTGAAAGTTTTCTCAGCAATTTCTTCTATCTGTATATCGTTCCATGCAGCGAGTTTTTCAAGCTGTGTTGCATATTTATTATCGCGATACTGCTCCAAAAGTTGCCCGGTTGTTAAACCCGGTTGGGCAAGGCATGTGTCGACAAGCTCTATAAATAACGGTAACCCCGCTATCTGAGCAGAAAACATTCCCTGTAATGAAGGAACTAATGTCGCTAAATGCGGATTCTGCACCAGCAATGCGATAAGAATACGCATTGTTGTTGGTTTCAGTTTTAGCGCCTGATATGTATTGGTATCTTTTTTGACAAGTTTTGCCAAAGATCGTTCCAATTGTGTTGTATCAGGTATGCCAAGCAGTTTTCCAATTTCCAGAAGCAAGTAGAGCCGCAGTGCTTCCCCAGGAACCTGACTAATCAGCGGCATGGCAAGCGAACTGAGTTTGGTCGCACCTTCTGGGGTACTCAAATCTACCTGTGGCAATAGCGATTCAAACAAGAATTCAGATAAGGTTAATGCTTTCTGCATTCTTTGTTCGAATGTTGCCCGTCCTTCTTTACGAACCAGTGAATCTGGATCTTCGCCATCAGGCAAGAACATAAAACGTAACTGCCGACCATCATTCAGATAGGGTAACGCTGTCTCCAGTGCCCGCCAGGCAGCATCACGGCCTGCACGGTCACCGTCGTAACAACAGATAACAGTATCCGTGGTGCGGAAAAGTAACTGAATGTGTTCGGCTGTCGTCGATGTTCCCAACGAAGCCACGGCATAATCAATACCAAATTGGGCCAGCGCGACCACATCCATATAACCTTCAACCACCAATAGCTTTGAAAGCGTATTGTGGCTCTGTTGCGCTTCATAAAGACCATATAATTGGCGGCCTTTATGAAATATTTCTGTTTCCGGTGAGTTCAGGTACTTGGGAAGTGCATCTCCCAGCACTCGGCCACCGAATGCAATGACACGACCACGACGATCGCGAATCGGGAACATCACACGTTCGCGGAAACGATCATAAGTGCGGCCATTGTCGTTAGTGACCAGCATTCCCGCGTCGTTTAGCTGTTTGCGATCTTCCACATTATGGGCAAAGCGTTTTAGCGCGTTGTCCCACCCAGCCGGTGCAAAGCCAATGGCAAAGCGGTGAGTTATCTCTTCACTGAGCCCGCGTTGAGCCAGATACTGCCGGGCAGGCTGAGCACCGGGGGTTGTCAGTGAATGCTGATAGAAACCGCTGAGCTTATCCATCAGTTGATAAAGATTTTGTCTTTGGTGGCGTTCAATATGACCACCGCCGGAGCCTGCTTCGTAGGGAACTTCCAGCCCGTGCATCGCAGCCAGTTCTTCGATGGATTCGACAAAATCTAACCTGTCATAATTCATCAGAAAATCAATGGCATTGCCATGTGCACCACAACCAAAACAATGGTAAAACTGTTTATCGCCATTAACGGTGAATGAAGGGGTTTTTTCGTTATGAAAAGGACAGCACGCCTGATGGTTTTTGCCTTTCTTTTTGAGAGGCACCCTTACATCGATCAAATCAATGATATCGGTTCTTGCTAATAAGTCATTGATAAATGCGCGTGGAATTCGTCCAGCCATAAGCCCTTTTACGCCTGTTGATGAACGAGAATAAGCCGCGCTTCCTATTGGAAAGCACGGCCTTTAACTGCAGTAGTTTGTTAATACAACCACTAAGCGGATTGACCGCAAGGATTAGTACAAACGAGTGCGGCGTGCGTTTTCACGAGCCAGCTTCTTAGCATGACGCTTAACAGCAGAAGCTTTAGCGCGTTTGCGCTCAGTCGTTGGTTTTTCATAGAATTCACGACGACGAACTTCTGCTAATACGCCTGCTTTCTCGCAAGAACGCTTAAAGCGACGCAGTGCTACGTCAAATGGCTCGTTTTCACGTACTTTAATTACTGGCATGTGCCTCTCACCTCAATGGAAATCGGGTTTGTCGCTGGCGTGATAGTGCCAGCCGTCTCTAAAATGGTGCGGAATTTTACTTCAATGAACACGGCTTTGTAAAGTGCCGAGGAAAATTGAAACCTATAACGCTACGGGTTACAGGATGCTTTTTTATCTATAAAACAAGCAGTCTGACGTTGGCGTTATTAACATTAACCACACAGGGTATTCAAGTAGGGTACTGATTATAGACTAAACAGGAAAAATAGCCAGCATGTAATGGTTCATAGATAATGTTACACTGACGCCCGTTCAGAGGAATACGAATGTATAGTGACGAGACGAAAACAACGAGACGAATAGTGCAATGCGAGTTTTAGGTATAGAAACGTCCTGCGATGAAACCGGAATCGCAATTTATGATGACAAAGCCGGTCTGCTAGCCAATCAATTGTACAGTCAGGTCAAGCTGCATGCTGATTATGGCGGTGTTGTGCCTGAACTGGCGTCCCGTGACCACATTCGTAAAACGGTTCCCTTGATTCAGGCGGCTTTGCAGGAAGCGGGCCTGACAAATAAAGATATTGATGCCGTTGCTTACACCGCCGGGCCGGGTTTGGTTGGTGCGTTGCTGGTTGGGGCAACCATTGGTCGTTCATTGGCATTTGCGTGGGATGTGCCTGCTATTCCGGTGCATCATATGGAAGGCCATTTATTGGCACCGATGCTGGAAGAAAATAGCCCGGAGTTCCCTTTTGTCGCTTTACTGGTTTCTGGCGGACATACCCAACTTATCAGTGTCACGGGTATTGGTGAGTACAAACTGTTGGGGGAATCCATTGATGATGCCGCCGGTGAAGCGTTCGATAAGACCGCAAAACTGCTCGGATTAGATTATCCGGGCGGCCCTGTACTTTCCCGTATGGCGCAACAGGGCAAAGCAGGGCGTTTTGTCTTCCCGCGTCCAATGACGGATCGTCCGGGATTGGATTTTAGCTTCTCCGGTCTGAAAACATTCGCTGCCAATACAATCCGCAATAATATTCACGGCCATGATACGGTTGAGGATGAACAAACCAAAGCGGATATTGCCCGCGCATTTGAAGATGCGGTTGTGGATACGCTGGCGATTAAATGTAAACGAGCGCTGGAGCAGACGGGATTTAAACGTCTGGTGATGGCGGGCGGGGTGAGCGCAAACCAGACATTGCGTACCAAAATGCAGGAATTAATGGGAAAATTGGGGGGAGAAGTTTTCTATGCCCGTCCTGAATTCTGTACTGATAATGGCGCAATGATCGCATTGGCTGGCATGATCCGTCTGCAAGGCGGAACTGCGGGGGAATTGGGCGTAACGGTGAAAGCACGTTGGCCGTTGGCAGATCTTCCTGCTCTGCAAAAATGATAAAAAACACGTAGTTTGATATGGGCTGAACGTCATTTGGCGTTCAGCCTTTTAAATGTCTTATTACCCTTGCTGAGGCTATCCGCTTCAATCGTCTTGCTGTTCCTGTTCTTTAGTGGCTTGAATTTTCTCTTTATCCGTCATTTCTTTTTTCTTTTTCAACTTCTGCCAGATACGGCTTTCCTGCCCTCGCCAAAGGCGCTGAATATTATCGTGATGACGCACCAGAACCAGGCATGACAACATTGCAACGGGAAAGGTAAGCTCAGGTTTGAACCACCAAACATAGAAAGGAGCGATTAATGCGCTGACGATGGCACCCAATGAGGAGTAGCCGCTTAACAGCACAGTCATCAGCCACGTGCCGGCGATTAATCCCATCAGATCCCACCCAATGGCGGCAATGGCCCCGAAAGCGGTTGCAACGCCTTTTCCTCCCTTGAAATGGAAGAAGATAGGGTAGATATGTCCCAGACAGGCGGCAATGGCGATAACACCTAAATAAAATGGGGGAATATTCAGTTTGTACGCCAGCCAAACCGGAACCATCCCTTTGAGGACGTCACAAATCAACACTGCTAATGCGGCCCATTTACCGCCGATGCGCAGTACATTCGTTGCCCCGGGATTGCCTGAACCATGCTGACGGGGATCTGGAAGCCTTGCCAAACGGCAAATCAATATCGCGCTGGATATAGAGCCACATAAGTACGCGAAGATGATCATGCCAAGCGCGATTGCACTCATAAGATATCTCCAATGATAAGAGTCGTTTTCTTAAGTCTAACAGTGGATAATACGCATATTTCGTCGGAAGTGGTATCTGGCGAACCAAAAAACGGGGAAAGGGCGTGATGGATATCGTATTTATTGAAGAATTAACAGTCATTACCACGATCGGTGTTTATGACTGGGAACAAACAATTAAGCAAAAATTAGTGTTCGATATCGAAATGGGATGGGATAACAAACGAGCTTCTTCCAGTGATAATGTTGAGTACTGTCTGGATTATGCCAAGGTCAGCCAAGCTGTGATTAACCATGTGGAAAACCAACGTTTTGCTTTGGTTGAGCGGGTGGCGGAAGAAGTCGCTGATATTTTATTGACCCAATTTCATTCACCTTGGGTAAGGATCAAAGTCAGTAAACCGGGGGCGGTTGCACAGGCAAAAAGTGTCGGTGTGGTCATTGAACGGAATGCGGGTTAATTGACGGGATCTGCGCTCGTTATGTTAAAAAAGCGTCCCAATTTGATGAATAAGCAGGGACGCTTTTACTGATTATTGAAAATTAATCCCCTGAACGTAGCTTCCAGTTTTCAATGGCAATGCGTCGCTGACGTTCTAATTCTGTGCGAATTTCAGCGCCTTGGAATCCACGGGCAATAACCTCCTGAACGTTGACTTGGCTGGCAATTGCAAACACTTCGCGCAAATAATTACCTTGTGGATAGGACAAGGTTTCCGATCCTGTGTATCCACGATTGTCTGCTTCACTACAGATAATCAATTGTTCGATTCGTTGTGGTTTACGCCAGGCGTCTATGGCATTAAACAAGGCCAACAGGGTTTCGGGGAGTAATTGCCCTGCGGTATGTACCCAACCGTGATATTGCGTCACAATTGCGGCTAAATCGCGTGCTGAGTTGGGAATGCGAAGCCGTTCGCACATTTGCTTCACTGACATAATGCCGATATGGCTGCATAGTGAAGCGAAACGAATATCTGCCTCTTCGCTCAATTGGGTAGACATGCGCAAAACTTGCAGTGAGTGAAGCCCGGCATCAAGTCTGAGAGGCGTTTTTTCCTGTATTTCATCCCGTAATGGCAGAAGAACGCCAAACAAGTTATCAATCTCAGGAAAAAGAACGGCTAATGCGCCACAATCGCGTAACACCTGAAAATAGACCTGCGGTGATTGTGAGGTAAGTGCTTTTTCAGTTTCCCGCCAAACTCGTTCAGCGGTCAATGATGACAATTCACCGCTTGCGACCATCTCTGCAATCAGTGATTGGGTTTCCGGTGCAATCGAAAAGCCTAAATGGGCAAAGCGGGCGGCAAAACGAGCCAAGCGCAGTACACGTAAGGGATCTTCTGAAAACGCGGCGGAAACATGCCGCAAAATACGGTTTTTGAGATCATCGGCACCATGATAAGGATCGAACAATTCACCTTCAGGTGTTTGGGCCATGGCGTTAATTGTTAAATCACGGCGCAGCAGATCTTCTTCCAGTGTCACATCGGGAGCGGCATAACAGGTAAAACCGGTATACCCCTGACCAGATTTTCTTTCTGTGCGTGCCAGAGCATACTCTTCATAGGTTTTAGGGTGCAGGAAGACGGGGAAGTCTTTCCCAACCTGTTGATATCCTTCTGATAGAAGTGTCTCTGGATTCCCGCCAACGATCACCCAGTCCCTTTCAGTAACGGGCAGCCCCAATAATTGATCGCGAACTGCGCCGCCAACCAAATAGACTTTCACTCTTGCTTCCTTAAATCAGCTCATCCAGCGATCTTTCTTTTTGCGGCGTGGAATAATGTGCGGCAATACCAACCCCAAAATCAGGCCGACTCCGGCCACGCCACCGCCATAGGTAAACCACTGTAAGATAATTTCTCTTTGTTTATCATCCAGTTGTAAATTAGCAGCTTCTACCTTTTTCTCAGCGATGGTTAATTTACTCTGGATCTGTGCATTTTCTTTTTTCAGATCATTGATGATCTTATCGCTGGTCGCTACCTTGTTTTGTAACTCTGCGGTGCGTTTATTCCACGTATCATCAATATTTGCCAAATTCTCGGTCAGCGTTCTGATTTTTTGCTCCATAGCCGGCAGACGTTCACGCAGGCTTGGAATGGCACTGAGTTCACTTGCGAGGATCCAGCTTGTACGTCCTTTATGGTCTTTTACCTGAAAGAAACCATTTTCTGATTTTGCGCTGAGCAGGATGACTTCCTCACCGGAATTCAGTGAGCCAATGATACGGTTTTGAATGCTTGGGCCGCTACGAATGTAGGCTGATAATTCATCAGAAACATAACGTGTTTCTTCAGCATGTACGGATAATGGCAGCGTGAAACCCAATAATAAGATAAATAATCGATGTAGTTTTTTCATTCTGTATTCAACTGTCTCTTTGTGTATGGGCCAATCGTGATTCAAACTACTTAAATGATAGTAAAGAGTTAAGTTTGTGGGTGCAATCAGTAAACCAGAATCAATCCTCTCTCAACTGACCGAATACAGACCTTGTTAAGGGTTTTTTAACAAGGTGAGCATGATGATTGTTGAGATAACACCCTATTGTGGTTTATTTTTCTCTTTTGTTAACGCAAGTGTGAACAGTATATAAAAAATTCTGTTATATGAATTGAGGAATAAAAAAATATGAGTTCTGTAGAGATAGAGTTGAAACTGTCTGTAAAGCCTGATGCGATATCAGCAGTCCGCCAGCAGTTATTTCAGCTTCCTCATCAACACACTTCACCAAAGCATCTGACAAATATTTATTTTGAGACGCCGGATAATAAGTTGCGGCGCTGGGATATGGGATTGCGTATCCGTGGTTTTGACGGGCACTATGAGATGACAATCAAAACCGCAGGTAAAGTGATTGGTGGGTTACATCAGCGTCCCGAATTCAATGTACCTCTGCATCATCCTGAGCTGGATTTAGCACAGTTTCCCCCGCATATCTGGCCTGAAGATACTGATCTTGCACATCTGCAAGCTGAATTAACCGCATTATTCAGTACCGATTTCACTCGTGAAAAATGGCTTGTGGCTTATGGGCAAAGTGAAATTGAAGTGGTGTTGGATCAAGGCAGTATTTTCTCTGGAAAGACAGGTTCTGGAAAGCAGACGTCACCCATTTGTGAGTTTGAGTTGGAGCTGATAAACGGCAATGTCACCGATATTCTGTTACTGGCGGATAAACTGGCATCACAGGATGGGCTGCGTTTGGCGAATAAAAGCAAAGCAGCACGGGGATATGCACTTGCTCATGGTTTGTCGCATAAGGCGCTATCATGTGTCCCTGATGAATTGGAATGGCAGCAGCCATTGTCTGTGCTTCTGCCTGAAATTTTGATGCAATGGCAGGAACAGGAAGAAGGATGGTTGGCGGGATTGAACGAAGGTAAAACGGGATTGATTCGGGTTATACATTTGGTGATACAGCTAATTGAAAAGCAGGCCGGATATTTACCAGCACTGGAGCGATTGCCTGATTTACTCTCCGGATTAAGGCAGAGTTTATCTGCTGCCGATGCAGAAGCTAAAATGTTGTGTTACAGCGCTGCATGGCTGCAATATAAGCTAGCGTTAACCCAATGTTTGATGGCTCAGTCTCGATAAGTTCAGCGCTATTACCATTAATGATTAGCATTTTTATAGTAATAAGCGGTAATAAACGGTAATCAAGGGAAACCCAGTCATGTTGCCATTTTCATCACCTTTAGCTCAGCAATTACAGCGTGTCATCGCGAATTTCCAGCCATTAGAGGGAACTGTCGCGCCTTTTTCACTTCATGAACAGGCGGTCCTGTCATTAAGTGATTTTGCGGCAGAAAATTTACTTTCTCACCCCGCATGGCTGGAGGATATCCGCCGGAATCCGCCGCAATCGGATGAATGGCAATGTTATTCCCGCTGGTTAGAACACGCATTGTCTACAGCAAATGATGAAAATGGACTGATGCGGGTTTTGCGCCTGTTCCGTCATCGAATGTTGGTCAGGATTGCATGGTCACAGGCTTTGCAAGGCAGCACGACAGAACAGACCTTACAGCAGTTAAGTATGCTGGCTGAAACCCTGATCGTCTCTGCTCGTGATTGGCTTTACCTGCGTTGCTGTCAGGATTGGGGAACGCCGACCAACAGTGATGGCGTGGCACAACCGTTGTTAATTCTGGGAATGGGTAAATTGGGCGGCGGAGAACTCAATTTTTCCTCTGACATTGACCTCATTTTTGCTTATCCGGCAAATGGCGTCACCCAAGGCGGGCGCCGTGAAATGGATAACTCCCAGTTTTTTACTCGCTTGGGACAGAAATTAATTAAGGTGTTGGATCAACAAACCGTAGATGGATTTGTTTATCGTGTGGACATGAGGCTGCGTCCGTTTGGTGACAGTGGGCCTTTGGTATTCAGTTTCCCTGCTCTGGAAGACTATTATCAGGAACAAGGGCGTGACTGGGAGCGTTACGCGTTGGTGAAAGCGCGTATTTTAGGGCATGACGAGCAGGCTTATTCACAGGAATTGCGCCAGATGTTGCGTCCTTTTGTCTTCCGTCGCTATATCGATTTTAGCGTGATCCAGTCCTTGCGGAATATGAAGGGCATGATTGAGCGGGAAGTTCGCCGTCGTGGATTAAAAGACAATATTAAATTAGGCGCGGGCGGGATTCGGGAAATCGAATTTATCACTCAGGTTTTTCAGCTTATTCGTGGCGGAAGGGAACCGAGTCTGCAATCCCGCTCATTATTGCCAACCTTGAAGTCCATCGAAAACCTGGCCTTACTGCCACCGGAACAGGTAAGGCAGCTCGAAGAAAGTTATTTGTTCCTGCGTCGGCTTGAAAACCTGCTGCAATCGATTCGCGATCAGCAAACACAAACCTTGCCAGATAATGTATTGGATCGTGCTCGTTTATCTTGGGGAATGGGTTTTCCGGATTGGGATGCGTTGATGGCAGAAACAGAACGCAAAATGCATGCTGTCCGAGGTATTTTCCAGCTGTTGATTGGCGATGAAAGCGAAGAGAATGGCGAGGAAGCTAACCATGTGCCATTTAAAAGTTTATGGCAGGAAGCGTTGAACAGGGACGAACTCATCACATTGGTTCCTCATCTTGATGAAGCAGAAGCCCAGAAAATGCTGGATGTGATCGCACTTTTTCGTCAGGACGTCAGTAAACGCACGATCGGCCCACGGGGACGAGATGTACTTGACCAACTGATGCCTCGCTTGTTGGCAAAAATTAGTGTGCGGGAGGATGCTAATGCCGTTTTGGAGCGGATTATCCCGCTGTTACTCAGTATCGTCAGCCGAACGACTTATCTGGAACTGATGCTGGAATCAGAGCAAGTCATGATTCACGTGATTCGCCTGTGTGCCGCTTCCCCGATGATTGCCAGCCAGCTTACCCGCCATCCCTTGCTGCTGGATGAGTTGCTCGATCCAAAATCGTTGTATCAGCCGTTGCCGATGGAAGCCTATCGCGATGAGCTTTATCAATATTTGCTGCGTATCCCTGAAGATGATGAGGAGCAATTGCTGGAAGCCTTACGTCAATTTAAGCAAGCCCAGTTATTGCGGATTGCAGCAGAAGATATTGTAGGTGCTTTGCCGGTGATGAAAGTGAGTGATCATCTGACTTATCTGGCGGAAGCCATTATTGGTGCTGTTGTGCAGCAGGCGTGGAACCAGATGGTCAAACGCTATGGCACTCCTGCTCATTTATCCCAGCGAGGGGGGCTGGGGTTTGCCATTATCGGTTATGGCAAATTAGGGGGCTGGGAGCTGGGTTATGGTTCCGATTTGGATCTGGTTTTCCTGTTGGATTGCCCAATGGGGGTAGTGACCGACGGTGACCGCGCCATTGATGCCCGTCAGTTTTATTTGCGCCTTGCTCAACGCATCATTCACCTGTTCAGTACTCGAACAGCGTCGGGAATATTATATGACGTTGATGCCCGATTGCGTCCATCCGGTGAATCAGGAATGTTGGTCAGCACGCTTGAGGCTTTTGATGACTACCAGAAAAATGAAGCGTGGACTTGGGAACATCAGGCGTTGATTCGGGCGCGTATGGTGTTTGGCGATGAGAAAATGCGTAGTGACTTTGAGCACATTCGCCGTGAAACATTATGTATTCCTCGCGACCCTGAATTTTTGCGCCAGCAAGTGCGTGAAATGCGCGAAAAAATGCACCGACATTTAGGCAGTCAGCAACAGGATCAATTTGATATCAAGGCTGATCCGGGCGGGATCACAGATATTGAGTTTATTGCCCAGTATCAGGTACTGCGCTATGCGCCGGAAAATGCCAAATTGACCCGTTGGTCTGATAATGTGCGAATTTTCGAATTAATGGCGAATCATAATATTATGGATGAGCAGGAAGCGATGGCATTGACGCAGGCTTATATCACCATGCGTGATGAACTCCACCACCTTGCCTTGCAGACACTACCCAGCCGGGTTTCATCTGACCATTTTAGCCAGCAGCAGACATTGGTGCGTGATAGCTGGCAGAAGTGGTTAGCAGATAATCGCTGAAATTGTCGGTTTCGCTGTTGATCTTACTGGCATTCAGATGGGTTATGGTAATATCCACCACAGTTTATTTTGATATTTGGAGCATGGGATGAAAGTAACACTCCCTGATTTTCACTGCGCAGGTGTTTTAGTTGTTGGTGATGTCATGTTAGACCGCTATTGGTACGGCCCTACCAGCCGCATTTCACCGGAAGCGCCGGTTCCCGTGGTTAAGGTGGAAACGATTGAAGAGCGTCCTGGTGGCGCGGCGAACGTCGCCATGAATATTGCGTCACTGGGGGCAAATTCACGTCTGGTCGGGTTGACGGGGGTTGATGATGCAGCAAGGGCATTGAACGAAAAACTCAGTAGTGTGAAAGTCCAATGCGATTTTGTTCCTGTTCCAACCCATCCAACGATCACGAAATTGCGTGTTTTATCACGTAACCAGCAATTGCTTCGTCTGGATTTTGAAGAAGGTTTCCAGAATGTTGATGCTCAGCCGATGCTGGAGAAAATTCGACAATCTTTGCCACATATTGGGGCGCTGGTTCTGTCGGATTATGCAAAGGGAGCGCTGAACCAAGTTCAGGCAATGATTAAGCTTGCCAACGAAGCTGATGTTCCTGTGCTTATCGATCCAAAAGGCAGCGATTTTGAGCGTTATCGTGGCGCAACATTGCTCACGCCAAATATGTCAGAATTTGAAGCGGTTGTAGGGCACTGTAAAGACGATGACGATCTGGTACAGAAAGGCACGCAACTGGTACAGGATTTGGAACTGAACGCATTGCTGATAACGCGTTCTGAGCGTGGCATGAGCTTGCTGCGAGTCGGGCAGCCGCCTCTGCATTTGCCAACTCAGGCACAGGAAGTTTTTGATGTCACGGGTGCGGGCGATACCGTAATTGGTGTATTGGCAACGGCTCTTGCTGCCGGCAAGCCACTGAACGAAGCTTGTTACCTTGCCAATGCGGCGGCAGGTGTTGTGGTTGGTAAACTGGGAACTTCTACTGTTTCGCCTGTCGAACTGGAAAACGCAGTGCGTGGACGTGCAGAAACCGGGTTTGGCGTAATGAGCGAAGCGCAACTGAAAGAGGTTGTAGCACAGGCTCGTCAGCGCGGTGAACGTATTGTGATGACTAACGGCTGTTTTGATATCCTTCATGCCGGGCATGTTTCTTACCTGTCCAATGCGCGCAAATTAGGTGATCGTTTGATTGTTGCCGTCAATAGTGATGCTTCCACCAAGCGACTGAAAGGGGAAACTCGCCCGGTCAACCCACTGGAACAGCGTATGATTGTGTTATCGGCACTGGAATCCGTGGATTGGGTTGTAGAATTCGAAGAAGACACGCCTCAGCGTTTAATTGCGGGTATCCTGCCGGATATTTTGGTCAAAGGCGGTGATTACAAACCAGAAGAGATCGCCGGTAGCGAAGAGGTTTGGGCGGCGGGTGGCGAAGTTAAGGTATTGAACTTCGAAGATGGTATTTCAACAACCAATATCATCAAAACCATTAAACGCCAGTAAGTTTGGCATTGTGTCCGTTATGCTTCTTTGTGAGCATAGCGGCATATCCCCCGGTCTTCCAAGTTGCCTCTTTGTTGGTTGCACTCACTCACCCCGGTCATATCATTTTTTCTTTCGATAATACAAAAATGAATAATTTACTTGGATAAGATAATAATTATGATAATAAATTGTTTGATTTATTATTCGTGATGGATTTATGAGTCTATTTAAATCTGCTTTCTTATTTTTGATGTTATTTCCTGTTTATGTTTCAGCGAAAGTATCTTCAATCTCCCAGAAAGATTGCCAGGAGATGGCATTATCCGGTGTGATAACAGAAAACAACCCCGTTCCCTGCCATCGATTGAATGTCGTTAATTTCAAATATATTGATCTTTCCGGAAATGAAAGTACGGGTGAAATGGTGGTGCTTGATATATTTTCACTACAGGTTGAGAATATTTTTAACGAATTGCTGTTAGCCAATTTCCCGATACATAAGGCATTACCAGTGGAACACTATAATGGTGATGATCAGGCCTCAATGCGCGATAATAATTCATCGGCATTTAATGGAAGAAAAATAACAGGGGCTTCATCATGGTCAAAACATGGGTCATGTATTGAATAGTTAGATCATTCATTAAACGTAGTTTTCACGCTCAATGAACGTCCCTATCACCTTGTCATGCATCTCTTCGGATTTGGAATAGCCAATCGTCTTT